>CAKZYM010001199.1 GCA_937884685.1 uncultured Calothrix sp. | reverse complement strand
CTCATAATTCATAACCAATCATTCCCCGAACTAAAATCACGGTACAATCAACACCGGATGCAATTGCTTCTGGAATATTGCCATTCATAGCTTGCTGTAACATTCCTTCGCCAGAAGCTCCTAATACAACTAAATCAAAACCTTGTGTATTTACTAGGTTGATTACTCCTTCTGATACGGAATTGTTTCTGATTGAAGTGACTTTTATGAGATTGGATAGTTTATATTTATTAATCAGCAATTGTTTGGCTGCTTTTAAAACACTCATATCTTTTTGTTGGGACAGAGGAAAAACTTGTGTTAGACCAATTTCTAATTCATGACTAGAAGTAACTAAAGCAGGTATTAATTTCAGCGCAATTTTTGCGTTTGGACCTCCGGCCATTGGGACTAAACACCTTTTAAAATTAGCGTTCAAATTAGCAGAATTTCCTAGTTTTACCAACAGCAATTCGCAGGTCGCTTGACGGATTATAGTATCTACAACATTTCCAAAAATTCTACCAGGAGTATCGGTACTACCTTTCCACCCCATTAAGACTGTATCTATGTGTCGTTCTTTGATGGTTTCTAATGTCGCATTAGCAACCTCATGAGCAACTCTAATTTGGGTGTGTACGGGAATATTCCATTTTTTACCGATAATTTCCGCAGAAACTAATAGCTTTCTGCTTGGTGCTGTTTTCACAGGAGTTTCTGCTGGATTGTTGTGACGAGAAATGCTGATAACCTGTAAACATTCAATTTCATAGCGGTTATGTTTAGCAATTATTGCTGCTAATTGCAATAGCGCATCTGCAGTTTCGGGATTGGCTACTAAAACTAATAATCTTCCTCTGCCAATACTTGGTGACTGTGTTTGATAAACGGTGTAAGAAGGTTTTACTTTTGGCTGGTTAGGAAAACTTTCACAATTAAGATAGTTAGCTTCAGCCCGAATAATATCCCCCCGACTAATCATTCCTACGACTCTACGTCCTTCTAAAACTGGCAGCCTACTAATTTGATGCCTATCTAATAAATATAAGACGTTACCTAAATTATGTTTTACAGTGATAGTGACTGGATGCGATGTCATTATTTCTTTTACAGGTGCGTCTCTAGGTAACTTTCCTTCCCGTATTTTCATCAAATCGCTTTGAGTCACAATTCCGACTAACTTACTATTTTCCAATACAGGAAAACCGCGTTGAGTAGAATGAGAAAATGCCTGTATAGCTTCATCTACAGTCATCTCGGATTGTAGAGTTTCGACTCGACGCTGCATAACTTCTTGTGCGGTTAACTGAGTAATTCTGCCGTCAATAGAAGTTTCTGCATCAATATCAATACCATTAAGTTGTAAAAGTTTGGCGTATAGAGAACCCGGAATCAATTTATCTGCAACTAAATAAGACGTTACAGAACCAATCATTAAAGGCAATACTAAATTGAAATCTTTAGTTATCTCAAAGATAATCATGATTGCGGTGATGGGTACTTTAGAAACACCGCTAAAAAATGCTCCCATTCCCACCAAAGCATAGGTATTAGGAGAACTTTCCCCTAGAATATTCAATTCAGCAGAGCCTACTAAATATCCCAAGCAAGAACCTAAAATCAGGCTGGGAGCAAACAACCCTCCCGGCGCTCCCGAACCAAATGCTATTAATGTAAGAATAAACTGAGCTACAAATACTAAAGCAACTCTGTAAATGCTTGGTTTTCCAGCAATAATAGCTTCTCTGACTCCGCTATTATTACGAAACAAATTTGGTAATAAAGCAATGATAATACCAGAAAGTAGACCAGCCAAAGCCAATCTTAAAGGTAGACTAATATTTAATTTACGGTAATATTCGAGACTTTTGATTAAACCTTGTCGGAATAGTGCAGCTAGCAAACCTGCCAGAATACCCAAAAGTAAATAAAAAGGAAGTTCTGTAATTGTAAAGCTGCTGTTTGAATTAATTAATTCCAGATTAAGTTGTAAACTTCTACCACCTAAAAGCCGAGACAGCACCCCACCAATAAACGAAGCGATAATAGCTGTTCCTAGGGTTATTCCTGATAAATCCTGTAATAATTCTTCTACAACAAATAAAATACCTGTGATTGGAGCATTAAAAGCCGCAGCTAGTCCAGCACCAGCACCCGCAGCTATCATTTGTCTTCGATGGTCGGGAGAAGTAGGAACTACTCGACTCATACCTGCTGCTAAAGATGCACCGACATGAACCGTAGGTCCTTGTCTACCCAAAGTCATTCCCGACCCCAATGTCAGAACAGCGCTGACCAATTTTACCGCAGCAACCCGCCAAGATAGTCTTATCGGTATATTAGCCAGAGATGCTTTCACTTGAGGGATACCGCTACCTGAAGCCTCTGGTGCGAACCTGTCTACCAAAAAGCCAGCCAAAAAACCAAAGCTAGCACCAATTAAAGGTAAAGCCAGCAGCGCGGGTACCGTGTAAGAAGTATGTACTCTAAACGTTCCTAAAACCCCCGAACTAAATCTGAGAAATATTGCAGATAAAGCAGCAACTATTCCAATTAAACTAGCTTCTGCAATTGCTAAACCTCTTCTAGGTTGCCAAAAATCACGAAAGTACTTTGTAATAAACATGTTGTAACATCATTAACTCGTAATTCGTAATTGACTGATATCTTGCGCCATTCTTAGAAAACCGGTTTATTTTTGGTTTGCTCAACTAGATAATACTACTTTGAACTAATTCTTCTGGATTTATATGAACTTATTGCCAATAGGGAGAGATATGAAATTAAATGATGAAATTAAATAAAGATATTTATTTTTGAGCAAGTTAGCTATTTTAACTGTTTATTCTCAATTTTCGGCTGCAAATAACATTCTATTGCTCAAATCATTTAATAGTACATTTAATAATAATTGGAATAGCCGCAAGTATTGTAAAGCTAGGGTGAACCGTGACATTAGAAAGGTTATGAATATGTTCAAATATGTTTAAAGTGTCAGAGCAACGTCAATAAAGCGGGAAGAATATCTATACTACTTTTTGCCTGCCCTACAAAAAACATGCTGTTTACGACCATTCCTAAGTAAACATAACTTTTTATTTTTATGCAACTCATTTTTTTCATTCAATAAAACAAAAGTTAAAATAATACTCAACTAATAATTAGTATATTTTGCCAAAGAATTAGTTCATAGATAGATATTTTTTCATAGAGTATAACTTTTAAATCTTTGGTACAGTTATGTGTTAACGAGACATGGTAGCTATTTAGAACAGCATTTACCTCTATGTAATTTATAAAGTAAAAGAAGGTAAATTATTAGCTAAAACAATATTATTTATAATAAAAAATCACAAATATATTGTTTAATTACTACTAGTTATTTCCTACCTTATCCGATTACAAAAAGACTCCCCCCGGAAGATTCTAATAACTATTTTTTTCCAGTGGTTGACAATCCATCAACAATCAAAGATGGAGTATAGCAAGAGCCATTCCAATCGGCATCAGCACCAAGTTTAACTAGCTGTTTTAAAGCCGTATAAATATTGCCCGATACCATAGTATCCTTAACCCGTCCGATAACTTGTCCAGCTTTTACTCGATAGCCTAAATCTATATTGATAGAAAAATCACCAGAAATTCCCCCACCTCCACCAAGCATCTGATCCACAATCAAACCATCGTCCATTTCTTTGATTAATTCTTGCAAATTTCCACTTCCCGGTTTTATCAAAAAATTAAATAAGCCTGGAGTAGGGTAACTACTTAAACTCGGGCGAAAACCATTACCAGTAGTTTTCATTCCCAACTGATTCCCCGTATCGCGATCGCAATAAAAATTTTGTAAAATTCCGTCTTCGATAAACACTAAATTGGTGGTGGGTGTACCTTCATCATCGAAAGGACAACTATAAGGTCCAGCAGTTGGGTCTTGATAAAGGGTAAGCTGATGTGAAACAACTGGTTTATCAATACGTTCAACCCAAGGGGAAGCTCCTTCCAACACCCGTTTACCGTTGAGTGCGTTTTGTAAAGTACCCCACAACATATCAGCAGCTTTAGAAGTAAACAAAACAGGAATGCGACTTTTTGTTGGTGCTTCTACATTTGATTGTGCCCAGTTCAAGCGTTGTAAAATTTGTTGGGCTAATGCATCAGGATTTAGCTTTCCACGTTCGGTTTGACCATCAGCAACACTCAAAAAATCATCACCCCGAACCCATTCAGCGGAAGTATAGCAGCTAAGGGTAGTATCAGTGTAATGAGAATCCAAGCCTTGAGTATTTACCAATCTAGTAGTTTCAATATCGCATTCCCAATCACCATTACAAATCACATCAGGGTAGACATCGCGAATCAAAGAAATAGTTTGCTTACCCCATTCCACCAACTGTCCCGGTGGAATATTTTCACCCAAATCGGGATAAGCAACTTGAGAACCAGCAGCTAATTTAACCTCTTCGGGCTGATTCAATTTACTCAAAGCAATAGCCCGTTCGACAATCGTTTCCGCTTCCACAGGTCCATTTGCAACAGTTAATCCGGGACGACCTTCATACCATAAACGTAATGCAGTTCCCGTACTCTGATTGCTTTCAAGTTGCTTAAGACGATTTGCTTCAAAAAATACTGGCTTAGAAAGCGAACGTGATTGATACACCTCAGCTGCACCTGCACCTTTATTTATCGCGACTTCCAGTAACTGTTCCGCTAAATCATTATTCATGTCAGTTGTTAGTTGTTAGTTGTTAGTTGCAAAGTAATCAGCGAAATCAGCGAAATCCATTTAATCCGTGATAATTGTTAGTTATTAGTGGTGAATTGCTAGTTATTAGCCAACAGGAAATAAGGATATCAGTTAACAGTGAACAGTCAACAGTATTTATTACTTCTTACTTATTACTTACTACTTATTACTTATTCCCAATCCCCAATCCCCAATTTCTAAATTTCTTTCAACAACCAAAAACCAGCAAAAGATTCGGAATTAGGGTCTGACTGTATTCCAATAAAATGAACACCGTTGGCTTTGTTTTTAGCTTGTTCAAAATTATTAGCTTCTATTTGCATTTGAGGATTTTTGATATTTGCTAGAATCCAGCTTTCAGTTGCACCTGTTTCTAGAACCAATCTTCCTTGCTTTTTATTTTCAAACCTTAACCAAGCTAAATCTAAACCTGACATCCACCCAGCAACGGGTAATGCTCTATTAGAAAAAATCAAAACACCAGGGATTTTAGTCTCAGGTGAAATTCCTGCTAAATCCAAAGGAAAAGCTTCACCGAAATCAATATTCCACTCTGGCATATCCGCGAAATCCGCACCGCTCAAAGTAACAAATTGTAGCTGTTCCCCCTCTAAAGCATCGGGTAAACGTTGAGGCAAAGGAGCATCCAATTGTACTGAGGGGTTGGAGCCTCCTTGAAATCCCGGTTCTTGGGGATAAACTTCTTCCATGCGCTGCTGTAGCCATTGGTTGAGTGCCAAAGTCCGACGACTTGCTTGGGCTGGAATATTAATATCTTCGCAGGCTTTCATGATCATATTGTTCATTTGACGGCGGAAAAAGCGGATTTTTACTGGTGCTTCTCCTGCTTGAGTGATAGCTTCCTGTACCGCAGTTTGTAGCCATACCGAGTTTACCGTTGTACTAGAGCAATACTTAGCGAAGCGAAATAACGAATCGGTTTTGGTATTTATATCTGAAGGAGTTTGACAAATCAAGACTTCCCAAATTTTCTTTTTATTTTCGTCCAAAATCGGACGCGAGTAATAATCGAGTTCCCAAATGCTACCCATATTATGCTGTAATCCTAAAGGCTAATTGATATCTATTGTCTTCTTTTTCTCAGCACAATATCCTCAATTCTCAAACGGGATGAATGCCGAGCTAATAACTAAAACTTCCACATTATGGATAATATGTAAAGCATGACAGCGAACGGCTACATCCCTAGCCTACAAAAGTTCCGTAGTTTTCTGTTCATAATTATCTAATAGAAAGCCAATAGTGAGATATTACAATACTTTGGACTAACACTGTAGAAAATACCGACAATTTAAAGATAAAAAATAATGTAAATTATTACTTTATTACAGGGAACTATAAATAGTAGGCAATACTATTTTAAGGGTAAAACGATGCTTTCTTATAGCAATAGCCAGTTTTTCGATTTAGCTACAGTTGTCAAGGCTTCAGAAGCAATACAATCCGACATTGATATAGATAATCTGCCTGAGAAGGTACTAAATATCATTATAGAAAATTCTGGCGCTCAAACAGGTTGTTTAATTCTAAAAAAGGACAAACATTTTTTTGTAGAAGCTATCAGCGATAGTGAGAATAGCAACCACTTCATAGCTAAATCAATATTAGTCAGTGAATGTTTTGATATACCACAACAAATAATCAACTATGTTATCAAATTCCAAGAAAG
This sequence comes from uncultured Calothrix sp., assembly GCA_937884685.1. Taxonomy (GTDB): domain Bacteria; phylum Cyanobacteriota; class Cyanobacteriia; order Cyanobacteriales; family Nostocaceae; genus Rivularia. The sequence continues at coordinate 3,936 of CAKZYM010001199.1, read as the reverse complement.
TTTAATAATTCAAAATGCCACGGATTCTAGTTATAACCAAGATGTTTATATAGAACAGCATGATTGTAAATCTATTGTATGCATGCCAATAAATTTTCAAAATGAGTTTATCGGTATTATTTACCTAGAAAATAATCTTAAAACCAATGCATTTTCACCTTTTAAACTTGAAATTATCAAGATACTAGTTTCTCAGGTAGCTATTGCAATTAAAAATGCTCGCTTATTTGCTAGCGAACAGGAGAAATCGCGAATTATTAAATTTAGAAGTGAGATTGACTCAACTCTTTCAAAAAGCAACGATTTACAAGAAATGTTGCAGCAATGTACAAAGATAATCGTGTCTTATTTAGATGTAGAATTTGCCAGAATTTGGACTTATAATCAGCAAGAAAATATTTTAAATTTACAATCTAGTGCTGGTATTTATACTCATATTGACGGGGCACATAGCCGCATACCTGTAGGTGAATTCAAAATTGGATTAATTGCTCAAGAGCGTAAACCTCATATTACTAACTCAGTTCAAACTGATATAAGAGTAAGTAATAAACAGTGGGCTATTGATGAAGGAATGGTGGCTTTTGCTGGATATCCTTTAATTGCCGATTTAGAGCTTATGGGTGTAGTTGCAATGTTTGCTAAGCAGCCATTAAATCAAAATACACTTGATTTATTAAGTGTAATTGCAGGAGAAATTGCGGTTGCAATTAAACGTAAAACTATCGAAAAAGCTTTACAACAAAAAGAAGAGCAATACCGAAGTATTTTTGAAACCGTAAATGACGGACTATCAATATTTGATTTAGAAACGGGTAAACCTATTGCGATAAATCCGACATGGTGTCAAATGTATGGCTATTCAAGTGAAGAATTTCTGAATTTATCACCTTCAGATTATATTCACCAAGACTACCTGCATTTATTTGATAATTTTATTACAAGCGTTAAAGCCGGTAAAGAATTTTATTGTCAAGCTGTTTGTATTCATAGAATTGGTCAGTTATTTGAAGTTGAGGTAAAAGCCACATCCTATATACACAACGGTAAATCTCATGCGTTATCTATTGCGCGAAATATTAGCAAACGCAAGCAAGCTGAAAAAGATTTAAAACAGCGCACGCAGGAATTAGAAAGAACTTTAGAAAAATTAAAATCGACTCAATCGCAACTGATACAAACTGAAAAAATCTCTCAACTTGGACAATTAGTTGCTGGTGTGGCACACGAAGTAAATAATCCCGTAAGCTTTATTTCTGGTAATTTATCCCATGCAACAGAATACGTAAAAGATTTAATTAATTTAGTCAATTCCTATAGATTAGAATTTCCCTCTCCCGGAGATGCTATTGAAGAACAAATTGAAGAAATGGATTTAGAATACTTAGTTGGGGATTTACCAAAAATAATTTCTTCAATGAAACTAGGAACCGACCGCATCAAAGATATTATGCTATCTTTACGCAATTATTCGCGTACTAGTTCTGACGAGAAGAAAGCGGTAAACTTACATGAAGGTATTGATACTACCTTAATGATTTTATCTCATCGTCTCAAAGCTAAACCTAAATGTCCGGCTATTGAAATTGTGAAAAACTATGGCGATTTACCTTTAGTCGAATGCTATTACGGTCAAATAAACCAGGTATTTATGAATTTGCTTTCTAACGCTATTGATAGCTTAGAAGAATTTAGCAAAGGTAAAAGCTATGAAGAAATCACTCAGAATCCCAACACAATTACAATTACAACCGCAGCAGATAATGAATGGGCAACTATAATAATTACGGATAATGGAACGGGAATGCCAACCCAAATCAAAGAAAAATTGTTCGATGCTTTCTTCACTACTAAAGTCGAAGGGAAAGGTACTGGTTTAGGATTATCAATTAGCGAACAAATTGTTACAGAAAAGCACGGTGGAACTTTAGAGTGTATTTCTTCTCCGGGAAATGGTGCGAAATTTATAATTCGGATTCCGGTTTAATATCCTTATCTGATTTTGGATTTTATGATTATTGACCAGTAAGAATATTTGAAATAGTCATAATAGTTTAGTAGATAGTAAACAAATAGTAACCTGATGCAGTTAGAAATAAAAAAACTTCTTATACAACCGAAGAATATTTAGAACTCGAAGAAAAAGCTGAATTTAGAAGCGAATATCGCGATGGTGAAATATTACCAATCACAGGTGGTACTAACAATCATAATAAAATTACACTGAATCTCGCTGCATCATTAAAAATTACCTTTAAAGGTCAAACGATTTTGGATTTTGGATTTTGGATTTTGGATTATCTCCATAAATAAATTTAGAGAGCAGTACGGTCTTGAGGTCTCCTCAAGTGGAGCAACTGTGGAGGGTTTGGTGATTTTGGATTTAAGGTCTTCCTAGCGTTCCCTTCGGACATATTCAGATTATTTCCATAGCTAAAATATTCTTGCTTGAAACCATTTATAATCCAAAATCTAAAATTCTTTCGGTCAATATACTTATCATGATGTAATGCTAATTGACGGGGAACCTGTTTATACAGTAACTAATACAACCACGGTGATGAATCCTTCCTTAATAGCTGAAGTATTTTTTATTCATACTAAGGATTGTTGATAATCTGTTACATCCACGGTTAAAAATGCAAGCGTGAAGGTAGAATAATCTTTGTTTGCCCAGCACCACACACTTAAACCTATGATTATGAATTCTACACTTGAACGTGCATTCACCAATCGCCGAGTACTTAAAGTTATCAGCGGTTTGAATAACTTTGATACCAATCGTGTTGCTGCAACCGTTAAAGCAGCACATCACGGTGGTGCGACTTTTCTTGATATCGCTGCTGATGCTGATTTAGTCAAAATGGCTAAGAAATTGACCGATTTACCTATCTGTGTTTCAGCGGTAGAACCAGAAAAATTTCTCAAAGCAGTTGCAGCTGGAGCCGATTTAATTGAAATAGGTAACTTTGATTCGTTCTACGCTCAAGGAATCAGATTTGAAGCTGAAGAAGTTTTAGCTTTAACAAAACAAACCCGCGCTTTACTTCCCAAAATTACACTTTCTGTAACCGTTCCTCATATCATCGCATTAGACGAACAGGTACAGTTAGCAGAAGAATTAGTGAAAGCTGGTGCTGATATTATTCAAACCGAAGGTGGTACAAGTAGCAAACCAGAAAATCCAGGTACTTTAGGATTAATAGAAAAAGCATCCACTACCCTAGCAGCAGCTTACGAAATTGCTCGCGCTGTATCGGTACCAGTTCTTTGCGCTTCAGGTATTTCCAGCGTTACAGCACCTTTAGCTATTGCTGCTGGTGCTGCTGGTGTCGGAGTCGGTTCCGCAATTAATCAATTAAGTAGCGAAGTTGCGATGATTGCTGCTGTACGTAGTTTGGTTGAAGCGATTAAGACTGAAGAGAAAGTTAGGAGTTAGGAATTATGAGTTAGGAGTTAGGAATTAGGAGTTAGTCTAAAATTTCTAGCTTGCTTCCATTAAATAAATTACTTCCTTCTTGCTAGAGAATTATTAGTAAAAAGTCTTCTAGTAATCCTTTTAATTAATTCTAGGAGTTCTCTCCTAGTCCTATTTATTTTACATCTTGCACCATCCTCAACAACCGCCTTAGAATAAATTCTCAGGCTAATACATAAAGTCTTCTAAAGAAGACTAGGTATGACTTTTAGTGCGTTTTAACGTACTTTGTATATCAGCCTGGGAATTTATTCCAAGGCTGGTGTTGGGGCTTAGAGGATGTTTTGAAAGCTATAAATGATACTCTAAACTTTTGAGATCCCCCTAAATCCCCCTTAAATAAGGGGGACTTTTACCCCCCTTTTCAAGGCTACGGTGTACACAGAAGTCGTTAAAACCATTACCCACCAGGGACTGCAAGTCCCTGGCTAATAGCATAAGTCCTATAAATAGGACTA
>CAKZYM010001198.1 GCA_937884685.1 uncultured Calothrix sp. | reverse complement strand
AGAAAGCCGTACAAATTCGGCTATAGATATAACAAACACCCTCTCCTTCTTAAGGAGAAGGATGGGGTATCTAAATAGGTATTAGAAATAATATAAAATACTATGAAATCCTATGAATAACCAAAATAATTTCTTTTCATTCTCTCGGAATCTAGAAAATAAACCAAATGCTGTTCAAGGTGTTTCCGTAACCGAACTGGATTATTTTCATAGTTTACAAAATGCTTTCAATGTATATAGTGGCAGTTTATTATTACTTGGCGAGCCGGGAATAGGTAAAAGTTTTTTATTAAAAGAATTTCAGGAAAATATAAAAAATAAAAATGCTGATTGTTCAGTCATATTTTTACAAATTTGGACTTGGAGTAATAAACATCTACCTATTCTTGATTGGATTGCTTATCATACATCTTATTCGCGAGAATTATTGCAGCACAAAATTCAAGATCAACAAGTTATATTTATATTTGATGGACTAGACGAGCTTCCTTATAATGTTTCTACATTACCAGAAGACCCTAACTCAGAAAAGCAAGATTATCGTTTAGAATTTCTGCAACAACTATCTAAGTTTACTCAAGAATTTGCAGATGCAAAAATACTAATTAGCTGTCGAAGTCAAGATTATCAACATATAACAAATAATAATAATCAAAAAATTATTCTTAAAGGAGCAGTTGAACTTAAAGCTTTACAAAATCAGGATATTCAAGACTATATAAACCAAGCCTTCGATGATGATAGTCAAATAAATACAATTCTTTGGAATCTGCTGAGGAGAAATAGAGGATTGCGAAAAATGGTTAGCAATCCCTTGCTATTAAGTATTTTTGTAGAAACTTGTAAAAGCACTCAGGATATTGATAAAGTCGCAGCAATTAGTAATATAGGTGAATTATTCAATAGCTTTTTAGAAAAGACCTACCAGCGTTTAGAAAAACGATATTGGGAAACTCATCAAGAAAATTTACCATTATCTTTAGATGAACTCAAAAATCTATTAGGACACGCTGCTGTGGCAATGATGGGGGATTTATACCCCGATGATAATGAAATTTATATGAATATTTTTGAGCTTGTAATTCAAAGATATTATCATCAACATGCTCAACAGAAGATTGACGAATTGATTACGCTATCTCAACAGTTAAACTTAATAGTTTCTACCAATCAAAATCCTATAAGCTATAGTTTTAGGCATTTAATACTGCGAGATTATTTAGTCATAAATTTTCTCCAGAAAGAAATTTATCATATAAAAACAGAAACTAAAATAGAAGCAGCACGAGCTTTAAGTAAGATAAATCATCCTAGAGCTTCTGAGTTGCTAATTGCTCTATTAGAAGACCAAAATACTGATGCGAATGTTTGCTATGAAGCTGTTAATTCCATAGCAGATTTAGATGATGGTGTTGATTTTCGGGGTTATACCCAAGATTTTCCCTACAATGTTGTTAGTTTACAGGTTAGCGAATTTAGCTCCGATAATATCAAAGAATATTTTAATAAATTTGTTGAATACAGACCGATTACAGATTTAGATGCTCAAAAATTTAAAAAGCTAACCTTTGGCAATCCTTTAGCAGTCAAAATGTTAGCAAATATGTGGCGCGATGGTGTTGCGAAAGACACAATTTTTAATCATCCAGAAGCACCGATTCTCACCAAAGGGAAAAGACGTTTAGTAGCACAACTTTTTCTTAATAGCTGTTTAAACGAACAAGATAAACAAGCAGTTTATGCATTAGCAATAATGCGTCGTCCCGAACAAGAATTTTTGAGAAAAACACTCAAAGCTCAAGATAATACAGAACTACACTCTAGATTACAACAACTTCATTACCGCTATTCATTTGTTTCACCGGATGAATTTAAGTTAGATGAACAGTACAAAGTATTTATTCAAGAGTATTTATTAGAGCCAGAACAGCGCTTGAGTCCAGAAATATTAGATATCAATCGACAAGCTAGAAACTATTTCCAACAATGTTTAGATTTATTGATTGAAAATTTAAGTATAAAACAGCAATTAGAAAAACAAGAAGTTACCGAGACAATCAGTAATTTAATTCATCATTGGCAGTGGCGCGATGAAAAGGAATATGATGAAAATTCAGTTTGGAACGATACTAAGCTGACAGAATATCTGATATTAGGATGGCAATATAATATTAACTGGGCGCGTAACCTTCTGCAAGATGCGATTGCTTTTACATCTACAATCAAGTATAAACAGCGCTGGCAACTTTTCAGGCGAGGTTTGGCTTCAGAAGCTACTATTGATGATAAATACTGTCTGTTAAAATATTTAGAGACAGAAGTTAACACACAAGAAATTTCACCCGAAGCAATGGCGATTGTTTTGCTTAAAAGTGGTGAGTTACTCTTGAAACAACAAAGAAATTCAGAAGCCAAAGATAAGTTAAACGAAGCACTTTTACAAGCAGATACTATTAACGCTCTAGATTTACTTCCACAGATACAAGATTTAATTCCACAATTAGAAGCAGAATCCGAAATTACCAATCACTCACACATACTAAAAACATCTCCTCAATTAGAAGCAAAACCCGATTTTAATAATCACTCAGATTATATAACTTCGATTTGTTTAAGTTCGGATGGAACAAAAGCTTTATCCGGTAGTTTTGATAAGACGCTTAAACTTTGGCAACTTTCTCCTCAAAACAGTTTACTCAATTATCAGCTTACTTTTGAGGGACATACTGATGCTATCTATTCAGTTTATCTCAGCCACGATGACAAATTAGCAGTTTCCGGAAGCGCTGACAAAGCTGTTAAACTTTGGGATACTCAAAGCGGAAACTGCATTAAAACATTTGAGGAACATACCGATACTGTCACTTCGGTTGTCTTGAGTCGCGATAATAATTTAATTGTATCCGGTAGTTACGATGGAACTTTGAAAATATGGGATGTCACAACCGAAAAATGTGTTTCTACTTTAAATGAACATCAAGATGGAATACGTTCGGTTGCTTTGAATACTGATGCAAGTTTAGCGCTATCCGGTAGCTTTGATTGCAGTTTAAAATTATGGGATATTAGTACGGGTAAATGCTTGCGTACTTTCATCGGACATACTGCTGAAATACATTCAGTTTGTTTTAGTTCCGATGGTAAATTTGCTTTATCCGGTGCTTTTGATAGAACTTTAAAGTATTGGAATATTGAAACTGGTGAATGTTTGCTGACACTTAAAGAAGATGCTGACGTATATTCAGTTTCTCTCTCTCATGATAATCGCTTTGCTATATCGGGTAACGGGGATGCAACTCTGAAAATTTGGGATATTAGCACGGGTGAATGTTTAAAAGTATTTGAAGAACATACAGATGTTGTTTCTTCTGTGGATTTGACTCAAGATAATCGCTATGCTGTATCTGTAAGCGGTGATGAAACAATTAAACTTTGGAAATTAGATTTACCAGATATCAAAAAACCTGTATCTGAAGAGGAAGTAATTCACAATCCTATTGATAAACCCATAAAAAATTATTGGAAGCTAGGGGGATTAATACTATTACCTTTAATAATTTTATCCTTTGGTTTGATGTTTTGGGTAAGTTCTAATTCCGGAAAAGATACAGCTGATAGAAAACCTCCAAAAACAAAAGAACAAACTTGCGACCGCGCAATTGCTAATGCCCAAGCAGGTATCCAAAATTACCAATCCATAAAGAATAACAATGAAAATATTAGTTCAAAAGCAATATCGATATTGAAGCAAACTCTTGATGAAATAGAGATACAGTATCAAAATAACAAGCAACCAGTTTGTTTAGAAGAATATTTAGGTAGAGTAAGGCATAAATATGCTGTTGAAGTGTTAGCTTCCAGCGGTCAGCAACAAGAAGCTATTGATTTACTTAAGAAAGTTCCTAGCAGCTATAGTCAAATTGAAGCAGTAGAACAAAAACTACAGGAATGGGATAAGTGACAATAATTGAGGATAAAGTCGAAATTTAATTAAATCAAATTAAATTAAATTAAATTAAATTTCAAATTCTTACTTTATCATAGATAGTTCATATGCAATATGGATTTAAATCTGTCTGAAGTTAGATGTTATTTTTATTGAATTAGCGAACATAAATCTCTCTAAATTGTTATTTCCATCTACCAAAAAAATAATCAAAAAATAATCAGTATAATTCAAGTTATTTTTTTACTGTTTTGGTATAATAATTATGATTTTATTGACAATTGAACATTGTTGATAAAAATATCCCTATGTAAAACTGATTAGCTAAAAGTTAAATTCATGTATTTATAAAGACATTGTCGTCTTTCGGGCTAAGCATGAAAAATCAAGAAATGGGGAGATAAATTTCATGAGAGCTACTATGCCGCTAATATCTGTTATTATCCCGGTTTACAATGCTGAAGCGACGATTAAAGAAACAATTGATTCGGTTTTAAATCAAACTTTTACCGATTTAGAACTGTTAGTAATAAATGATGGTTCTAAGGATTCAAGTTTAAGTATAATTTCAAATATTAAAGACTCGCGTTTAAAAGTATTTTCCTATAAGAATGCAGGTGTTGCGATTAGTCGCAACCGTGGAATAAAAAAAGCTGGTGGTAAATTTATTGCCTTTCTAGATGCTGATGACCTCTGGACTTCAGATAAACTAGAAGCACAGTTAAAAGCTTTGCAGTCAAACCCTAAAGCAGCAGTTGCTTACAGTTGGGTGGATTATATAAATGAATTCGGTGAATTTTTACATAATGGGAATCATACTACTATCAATGGAAATGCCTACAAGCAACTGTTGGTAGAAAATGTTTTAGAAAATGGTTCAAATCCTTTAATTCGTCGAGATGCTTTAATTAAGGTTGGTGGTTTTAATCAGTCATTGACACCTGCTGAAGATTGGGATATGTGGTTGCGTTTAGCGGCTTGTTATGATTTTGTGACGGTACCATATCCTCAGATTTTGTACCGCACTTTATCTCATTCTGGTTCTACTAATGTTCTAAAAATGGAAAAAGTTTGCTCGCAATTGATTGAACAAGCTTTTAATCGTGCCCCTGCATCCTTTCAGTATTTAAAAAAAAGAGCTTCTGGAATCCTCTACTATTATCTGATTCATAAGTCGTTAGAGTCGAAGAATTCCAGTCAAAATTCTATAGCTGCGATGAGATTCTTTTGTAATACGATTCGCTACGATGCATCAGTTTGGCAATGGCGAATTATGCTAAAAACCATCATCAGAATTTCGACCTTATTTGTCTTACCACCGTTGATATATCAGAGATTTAAGGCAGTATATAAAAGAAAACTTGGTTTTTGATATTGGTACAAGATGTCAGTTAAGCAGTAATATTACATTTCATTTGTAATTGCAGATTCTCTAACTTTAAATTCTCTACCTGTAGTTTTAATTGTTGGTTCTGATTCTGTAATTCTTCAACTAGACTTTTATTTTCGACTGCAAGATTTATTACCTTTCTACGATTTTCTAGCGAAAACCATTTTTGATATACCTCTGTATGAACTTCTACAGAATGTCCTAGATTATCAGCAGCAGCTTTGATGGGAATTCCGTTCATGTGAGCGCGAATAGCCCAAGCATGACGCAAATCGTAGGGGTCGAAACCGACATTAACTCTACGAAACCAGGATGAACAATTAATTCTGACAGTATTAATATCTTGGAATGTTTTTTTGTCTTCCACAATCTCTTTCAACATTTGCAGATATTGAGGATTTTTCAAATCAAATAGTCTCACCCAGTCCGGATAAAAGGGTAAAACTTCTCTACTTCCTGTTTTAGTTTCACTATCCACTTTCCAAGTACTGTTGATATTATCCGCACTCAACCAATGCTCTATATTTGGATTTACAAATAATTCTCTAGGTCTTAATCCATAGGTTGCCAGCATACCATAGCACCATTGCCAAAGCTTCCAACTATTTAAATAGGCTTTTTTGATTGTTTTTTTACGTTTAGCAGCGTAATCAGCAAATCTAGAATAAGCTGCAATAATTTCTTCGTCGCTCGGTAGATTTCTGTCTCGAACAGTAGGTTTACCCGAATAAGCAGATAAATCTATACTTAAATCAAATATTTTGCAGAAGACCTTGAGAGTCTTGACTGTATTATATAGGGTACTGCTTTTAGGCTCTAATTTATCTAAACGTGTTAAAATTTCTTCCTTACAAACGAAAGTATTTAGTCCAATATTTCTTTTTAAATAATCTTGATGACAATGAAAAGTATGTTCGCTTTTCATCGTGCGTTTTCGAGTTTGAAAATACTGCTTTTCAAAATCAGGAAGCATTTGTGCAATAGTTTTAATTTGTCCTTTAGTAGCTAATCGTCTTTTTCCCAAATACTTATCATTCCATTCAAAGCATTTTCTCGCGGTTAACCTGCTTAATTCATATGCTTCTTCTTCAGCAGTTTTTAAACCATCCAAGTTAGCTGGAATACCCAAAGATATCGAATACTGTTTTGTACCACTACCCTTCTTATCAATATCTCCCGGTTTCAGAGGAAGAGTTGTCTGTAATTGAATCGAAGCATTTTTAACTACTATCCCAACTTTGATATTGGCTTCCTTCAATCTGGTTTTAACTTTAACAACTTCTTGGTCAAATTTTTCTTTTAAATCAATATATGCTATCTCAACTTGCTTCATACTTCCCTTGTAGCGTTCGTAGCAGAAGGCAACTAAAAAGTATCAAAATTTGCTATATTTTAAAATAAAATTCACTTTTATAACTGCCTAATGATATTAAATATTATGTCTAAAAAAACAACAGTTTCTGACGAGCATTGTTTATACTAAACAATTACCAATTATCAATTACCAATGAGATATCACATATACAGCATTTTGTAAGTAAACGAAGTACATTTTCTTTATTCTTTACTTACTACTTGCTACTTGCTACTTACTACTTATTAACCCCTCACTTTTATGAAATCGACTGCAAAATTCCCTGGATGGAATATAACTTCTTCGGACCTACCAAGATTGCTGAATCTTTAAGAGCTATTGCTGCTAAGTTCGACGAGAAAATCCAAGAGAACGCTGAGAAGGTAATTGCTAAATACCAAGCTTCTACAGACGCAATCCTTGAAAAGTACGGTTCTCGTCTAAAAGGTAAGACTGTTGCTTTGATGGTTGGTGGTTTACGTCCTCGTCACGTAGTACCCGCATTCAAAGACTTGGGTATGGAGCTTGTAAGTACTGGTTATGAATTCGCTCATAACGATGACTATAAGCGCACCACAAACTACATTGAAAACGGAACCATCGTTTACGATGACGTAACTGGTTACGAATTCGAGCAGTTTGTGAAAGGACTTAAGCCCGACATCGTTGGTGCTGGTATTAAAGAGAAATATGTTTTCCAAAAAATGGGTCTTCCCTTTAGACAAATGCACTCTTGGGATTACTCCGAGCTTATTAATGATAGTAGAAGTCAGTCAAATAACGCTTTTTATAAATTACATTTTTAAGTAGATTATCTTTAGACTAAATATTGAATCCAGATTTATTTGCAATTAGATATAGCGTTTCAATTGACATCATAAAAAAAATATTTTATCAAGTTATTTGCTTTTATTAAAATCCGCGAATATTAAACTGTAAATTTGCAAACTTTTTGAATGCAATTGTTTTTAGACTAAATTTTTATTAATCAATTTTTTGATTTTATATGGGAGGAAAAAAGCGGTGTAGATTTTCTTCCCGCTTTATTGCCGTTGTGTTACGGCGCAAATATTTCAAAATCAAGTTTATCAATTTAATGATGCCGTAACGCACCATTTTATGAAAAAATATGGGGTTACGATGCGATGAAAAGAATGGGTTGACAAGCAAATTTTGTCGCACATCTAACTCAATATAACAATAAAATCTGAAGCGACTAGATTCACTGCCAATAGATATAAGATAATTTTTGATAAACAGCCATTATAAATAATTAAATAAAAATTGACAATAGTTTGAGGTCTTAGGGCTAGGAATATTTTGACTTCAATTACAGAAAACATCACTACAACCACTGAAATACCGAAGACAAAAAACTCATCAATACTATCTGACTTAGGATTGATGCAAATCTTTCGTTTAAGAATAAAACTAATAATCTGATTGATTAGCTTGAAAGTAGCAATCAGTAAGGATTTTATTGTGAATGAATATGTTTATTTTCCACAATACAATTTATAATGTTAAATAATTATTAATTTACATAACTTAATACCACTCAAATCCATGTCTCTGATTATTGGAACAAGAATTCATAGTGCTTGTGGTACCCATACACCCAATTTTTCCCGTTTAAGAAAATGGTGCAATCAAGTACTAAAGTATGCAGATTATGTGGTCATAGCGACTGACGAACACCTTTTTGAGGAAATTACTCAGACTGTTTCTTGCTTCGGGAAGCGAGTACACTCGCTTTTGGTCAACCCCTGGAAAGGATTCGCTCATCCTCTAAATGCAATCGTCTATGAAGCAACTTCTTTGGGTGGGGATAAACTTCTACTGCAAAGTCCAGAAGTTTACGTAAATTCAACAGACGTAAAAATACTAGATTTGCATCTAACCGCAGATACATTAGTAGTTGGAGCAAAGATGATTTTAAATCATGGAGGAGATGCTGGGGTTAAACCGATAGATGGAATGACTTCCCCTTGGAATACTTTGGCTTTGTGGAATTTATCAAAATTGAATATCACGGGATTTTTAGGAGTTTCCAGCGGACTTCTTAAAGATGTACCCGGGGGAATGGAAGAAGTGACAACTATTTCGCTACTACAACAGCTTTATCCCGATGAAGCTCATGCAAAATTAGTCAGTTTGGCTCAGTTAAAGTGGATTAATGATTGGAAGGATTTAAAACGTAAGAAGTACCATGAACAGAAAATGTCGTCGAAATTATCCCGTGCAGAAATACAGTTAAAATACTCGAATATTCAGCGGGGAATCGTTACTGTTCTTTAAAACATGAATAAAAACAGTTTTGTTAATTGGTCGGGGGAATATCGATGCACACCTAATTATGTACATCATCCTAAAACCGACATAGAAGTTAAAGATATTGTTTGTCAAGCTATCAAGAGAAAAAGCAAAATTCGGGTATTTGGTTCCGGTCATTCTCCTAGCGATATTGCGATGAGTGATGAGGAATTGGTTTGTCTTGATGGTTTAAATACTATTAAAGATATAGATTATGAAAATGAAATAGTTGTTGTGGAAGCGGGAGTTACGATTTATGATTTAAGTCAAAATTTGGCAAAATATGGATTAGCATTACCAAATTTGGGTTCTATTTCCGCTCAAACAATTTCCGGTGCAATGGCTACCGCCACTCATGGAACTGGTTTAAACTATGGTATAATGCCGACGATTATTGAAGAAATTACTTTGGTAAATGGTAAGGGAGAAATTATCAAAGTTTCTCAAGATGAAAATTCTCAATTCTTCGATGCTGTTAAATGTCATTTGGGTAGTTTGGGGTTAATTACGGAATATAAATTAAAGGTCACAACGAGTTTTGATTTAGAAGTAAAAGAACAGCCGCAAACTTTAGCAGCAGTATTTGAGAATTTACCAGAATCTTTGAAATCCGACCACTATCGGTTTTGGTATTTACCCCATGTAGATATGGCTTGGGAATGGACTGCTACTCGTCAATCACCGGAAGAGAGTAGAGTTAAGAAGAATATTTTCATGGCTGTGGGGGATTGGTATCAACAAAAGCTAATTGGATTTTATACTTTTCAATTTTTATTATATTTAGCAACTTACAATCAAAATTTGATTCCTGGTATTAATCGTTGGTATGCTCAACAAATGTTTAGCAAGTCGAAGCAATCGCGGGGTGATAGTTTAAGTCAATTCAATTTTGATTGTTTATTTAAACAGCAGGTAAATGAATGGGCTATTCCCATAGAGTATACAGTTCAAGCTTTAGAAGAAATTCGGAATTTGATTCAAGAGAAAGATTACAAAGTGCATCTTCCGATTGAAGTTCGTTTTGTAAAAGGCGATGATATATGGTTAAGTCCCTGTCAGGGAAGAGATAGCTGTTATATCGGAATTATTAATTATATGCCTTATGGGAAATCTGTTGATTGTCGAGATTATTTTAATGACTATGAACAGATAATGTCTAAATTTGATGGTCGTCCTCACTGGGCTAAAAGATTTGGCCCAGATGCTGAGAAATTAGCAAAATTATATCCTCACTGGGATGATTTTCAGCAAGTACGCTATCAATTAGACCCAGATAATCTATTTGGAAATTCTTATAGCGATAGAGTTTTAAAAGTAGTAAGTAGTAAGTAGTAAGTAGTAAGTAGTAAGTAGTAAGTAGTAAGTA
>CAKZYM010001197.1 GCA_937884685.1 uncultured Calothrix sp. | reverse complement strand
AATTTTACGTCTCTACATACTGTAAAAATAATGTATTAATCTATTTAGAATTAAAAATGCAAACAATTCTTTCGATTTTATTTGTTGTATTCCTATCATTAACAACGGCATTTTATTCTACTGCAAATGCTGCTGCTTTAACTTCACAAAATATATCAGTTTTTCATCCCAACTATAGTAAAACTGTAGAAATAGGAAAAGAAATTTTTACCTATCAAACTTTTAATACTTATAAACCTTTTAATAGCAATATCTCTCAGGTTCTCTCTCGAACTGAAATTACTCAACCATCTGGATACGGAGGTTTACTGTTGAGAAAACATATTCTACAAGTTCCAGAAGAAATATACATTATTAAAGGAGACTATGAATTTATTTTTTCCGAGCCAGAGCAAAATACCAATGTAAGCCAAGGTGAGATTGTTTCTGTTCCTTCCGGTGTTCCTTACGGTTTTAAACATGTGGGTAGAGGAGAAGGAAAAGTAATAATAGTAAGTCAAAGTGATGCTTTACCCAAATTGCTATCGCAATTAGGAACTCCAAAAAATAAATCAAAGATTACGTCAAATAATGAATTAGATATCAATAAAATTGTGTTATTCGCAAAAAAGAATGGTATCGAGTTTTTGAATTAACTACCAAAAAAGTAATTAGAAAATGGCGACTTATATTTTTACTGAATACAATGGTGATTGTCAAAACAGACATATTATTCAAGAATCAGAATAAGCAATGTTTGAGTAACTAATTCACAACAGTAAAATCATTTATGCCATCTATTTTATTTGGTTCTATTGGTTCGATAGCGGATACTTCCGAACTGCAAAGACAGTCCTTCAATCAAGCATTTAAGCAGCATAAACTTGATTGGCACTGGTCGCAGGATGAGTACTCACAAATGTTGAACAAAAATGGCGGGAAGCAGCGAATCCAAGACTATGCAACTTCCCTGGGACAGTCAGTTGATGCAACCGCGATTCATGAGTCTAAGTCACAAATATTTCAACATTACTTAGAGACTGGTAAAGTCAAGCCGCGTCCCGGTGTAGTTGAAACCATTGCAATTACAAAGCAGCAGGGTTTAAAGTTGGCTTTGGTAACGACCACCTCTGAGAATAATGTTTCATCTTTACTACTCGGGTTAGGTTCAGATATCAACCCTACAGATTTTGATTTGATAGTGAATGCTTCTATGGTGGAACAACCAAAACCTGCAGCCGATGCTTATGCTTTAGCCTTGGAAAAAATCAATGAAAAGGCTGAAAATTGTGTTGCTATCGAAGATAATTTGGGGGGTCTGTCGGCTGCAAAAGCCTTGGGAATAAGCTGTGTAGCATTTCCAGGAGAGAACAATACTCATTATGATTTCTCAAAAGCTGATTTACGAGTTGATAAGCTCGATTTCGATGGGTTGAAGAAATTTATCTAATTTTGATTGAGGAGACGTAATTGCATGACCTATAACTTGCAGATGCTTTCACCTTTTGGGGTGGAGGCTGTAGGGCTAAAAATTACCGATATAAACGGTGAAAGCATTGATGCGGTAAAGGCTGCGATTGCTCGACACGGATTTATGGTGTTTAGGAACCAGCAGCTCGGTGACGAAGCTTTTATTGCTTTTTTGAACAAGCTAGGACAGTTAACCTTTACCTTGGGAGAAAAACCAATCCCTGGTTTCCCGATGCTCAATTTGGTGACTAACGTAGGTCGGGATACTCCACCAAGAAGCGTTTTTCATACAGATACAAGCTATGTCGCAAAACCTCCCGCATTTACCGCGCTGCGAATTGTGGAAGTACCGTCATCCGGAGGTGAAACCCTATTTTGCAATCAATATCGCGCATACGAGACGCTACCCGAATCGGTAAAAGAGCGGTTTAAACAAGCCAAGGTTTTACATGTAGTCTCTGGTTTGACCTTGGACGAAAATCAGGAAAAGCAAACTTGGCAGCCATTGTTTAGAAAGCATCCAATTTCCGGACAAGTAGCACTTTACTTATCTACACCAGAGCGATGTCAGACTATATCTGGTGTAGATACCGAGGAAGGACAGCGAATAATCAAGCTTTTGTATAAACATTCCACTCGTAAAAGCAGAGTCTACCGTCACCACTGGCAACCGGGAGATATAGTAGTTTGGGACAACCGCTGTACAATGCATCGAGCAGACCATTCCCAAGTAGTAGGTGATAGAGTCCTGCATCGTGGACTAATAGCAGGTGAAAATTCTGTAGGCTTATGATTATTTTTTAGCCTACCAAGGATACAACAAACTATAAATTACCCTTAATTCCTACTTAATACTTACTACTTCCTACTTCCTACTTTCTACTTTCTACTTTCTACTCACTACTTGCTACTTGCTACTTGCTACTTACTACTTACTACTCCTCCCATCCCATGATAGAACCCAAAATCATCGTCGATTCCCCACACCACAACGCCGAATGTCCTTTATGGCACCCCCAGCATCAAAATCTCTACTGGACAGATATTCCTCAAGGAAAACTATATCGCTATAGTCCACAAACAGATACCCATTCCGAAATCTATTCAGGAGAACCCGTTGGTGGTTTGACTCTTCAAGCTGACGGTTCATTACTGCTATTTAAAACTAAAGGAACCATTGAACGCTGGAACGAAGGTCAAATTACCACATTAATCAGCGAAATTTCCGCAGAAATACATACTCGTTTTAATGATGCCATAGCAGACCCAGCAGGAAGAGTTTTTTCCGGTACAATGGCAACTTCAGAAGATAAAGGCAGACTCTACCGCATAGATACCGACGGTTCGATTCATGTAATTTTAGAAAAACTTCTGGTTCCCAACGGTATGGGTTTTTCTCCCGACTTAAAATATTTTTACCTCACAGATTCTGACACCCGCACCATCTACCGTTTTGATTACAACCAAGAAACCGGTGATATCACCAACCAGCACAACCATATAGTTATCCCCGAAGCAGAAGGAGTACCCGACGGAATGACCGTCGATAGCGAAGGTTACATTTGGTCGGCTCGTTGGGATGGAAAACATCTGTATCGTTATACTCCCAACGGTACCGAAGTTTTACGTATTGAATTCCCGGCTTTAAAAGTAAGCTGTCTAGCTTTCGGTGGTTCAGATTACAGCGATATTTATGCTACCACCGCAGGAGGAAACGACCGTTCAAAAGAAGGTTCAGGTGCAGGAGCAATTTTTCATTTACAAGCTGGTGTTAAAGGAATTCCCGAATTTACATCAAAAATTGGGAATGGGTAATGGGTAATAATATTTATATTGTTCAACATGTCTTAGAGATATATCTCAAAACCTATCTCCCCTCTTCTTGATAAGGGGTAGGGGGTATGCTAAAGTTATACCTTAGTTGCTAGATAAAACCTATATCTTAGAGGTATCCCTCAAAGCTTAT
>CAKZYM010001196.1 GCA_937884685.1 uncultured Calothrix sp. | reverse complement strand
TAACTAAGATTTTTTTTTGCTTCTTCAGCAACTGCTTCAACTTCATCATTAGCCAAACTTTCTAGAACAGATTTAGCTTCGGGAGTACCCAAACGATTTAAAGCTTGAGCCACTCTGAATCGGATTTGCCAATCTGAATCCTTAGAATAAGGGGCTAAGATAGATATTGCTTCAGCATTACCTAACTCTCCCATAGAACTAATAGCAGCAGTTTTCACCAAATCGTTATCTTCTGAAAGTGCTTGCTTGAGCAATTCAAAACCTCGCGGTTCTCCCAATTCACCCAAAGCTGCAATCACGCTTAATTTAATAATCCAATCTTCAGTTGATTGGTAAAGTTGTTGCAAATCATCAAAAGCAGCTACTAACTTTAAACCTCCCAGACAGTCTGCTGCTGCTGCTTTCACATCAGCTTCAGGGTCTTGAAGCAATCCACGCAATAAACTTAAAGATTTATCTAAATCCTGTGTACCTAAAGTATCGAACTGACTGACAGCAGAATATCGCACGCGAGCATTTGTATCTGTAATCGCACTTTGAATTAACTCAAAACCAACTGCTGGTTCTAATTCTCTAATTTCATTCACTCCCCGCAACCGGTCACCCAAATCTTCACTTTCTAGCTTTTTTTTAACAGTGTCTGGAGTTATAGTCATATTAATCTCTATTATTAAATTATTATTTGTTTGGTTGTTAATTGTTAGTTGTTAGTTGTTAGTTGTTGATTGTTAGTTTTTCAACTATCTACTAACCACTATCCACTATCCAATAACTATTTTTGAGATTGTGCCATATCGCGAATAATATCGCTTAATGACAGAATACCAACTATTTGCTCTGATTCATCAAGAACTGGTAAACGATGAATTTTGCGGTCGCGCATTATTTTCGCAGCTTCTCTTAAAGGTTTTTCGGGGGAAATAGTAATTGGTTTTTTACTCATCACTTCTCCAACCGTTTGTCCCAAAGCTTTGTGTAATTCGCGTTCGTATTCGAGAGGATTTTTCAAATAAATAACGCTATCGAAAATCATAAAATATGCTGGTGGAGTAACACCAGCTTGCTGCCACATTAAATCAGTTTCTGAGATAATCCCAATTAATTTTCCTGTATCATCCACCACAGGTAAACCGCTAATACCTTTTTCTGCCATTATTTTAATAGTGTCGCGCAAAGGAGTTTCGGTCTTTACCGTTATTGGGTCGCGAGTCATTAGTTCAGCAACGCTTTTTAACATTTATTTTATTTCTTTCTACATATCTAGATTAATTGTAGAAAATTACGGTTACGCAATTCGGATGGTTAATAGATTGTTACTTATTGGTTGTTAGTTGTTTATTAGTTATTGGTTGTTAATTTCTTAACTACTAACTACTATCCACTATCTACTATCTACTAACCACTATACATACTCAGTTTCGCAAAATTCTTTGAGTAAATCGATGCAGTTTGCAATTGCTCCTAAATGTGCAATTTCATACCCATGAGTGTTTTGAGTCGGAAAGCTTAAACAAGCACCACGGGGAACGTGACCGAATTTCATTGCTATTGAAGCGTCGCTACCAAATTGGCTCAAGGTTGCTAATTGTACGGACATATCTATTTTTTTTGCAGAATCGCGGAGTTGTCCGTTGAGATTTTCGTCGTAGATTCCGTAGCTATCTTGGGAAAGTATCACCGGATTTTCACCGTCTTCGATGGGATATTCTTCAGAAAGCGGACAAATTTCTAAAGCAATCATTGCATCTAATCGCTGATTTTGAGAAAAATAAAGCGCTCCAATTGCTCCGACTTCTTCTTTTGCGGAAGCGACTAAATATACGTCTACTGATGGCTGTTTTATTTGTTCTGCTAAAGCCAATAATATGGCTACCGAAGCTTTATTATCTAAAGTGTAGCTGCCAATATGGTCTTTTAAACGGATAGGGTGCTTGCGGTGTTTGCTAATAACCATTCTGGTTCCGGGACGAATACCAGCATTTTTTAATTCTGTAGCGCTACACTTAGTTTCAATCCAAGCATTTTCCCATTTCACAGCTACATCTTGGTGAAACTTTTTTTGCGGTGATTCGTGGGATACATGACGGGAACCGAAACTAAGAACACCACTGATAGTTTGATTATCACCAAGTAAATCTACTACTCCTTCACCATAAACCCAAGGATAGGAACCCCCCAATTTACGAACTTCGATTATTCCTGCTTCACCAACAGTTTTAACAATCGCACCAATCTCATCTTTGTGAGCAGTAATTGCAATCGGATATTCGCTACTTTTTCCGGGAATTTTAGCAATAATATTGTCGGCTCTATCTTGCCACACTTCTACTCCCAAAGCGGTGAATTGCTCAATTATATATTGATTAATTTCATTTTCTGCACCACTAGGAGAATGATGCATGACTAATTTTTCGATTATTTGAAATAATTGGTCGTAATCGGTCATTATTAATTTTTTGTAGCTCGTAGCTCGGGTTAGATACGAAATTTAAATTTCATTTGTAATACTAATTCTGTATGAGGCTGCGCTTAATCACCCTCACTCTAGAAGAGTAAGGCTACTTAAACAAAGCCTACCTGCGTAGGCTAAATTAGGCGCATCTTTATAGAGAGGTGGTATAACGACAATATATTATCGTGTCGTAACCCAATACATCATAATTGGAGATTACGATTGCATTTATTCTAATTGGTTTTCCCACAACTATCTGGAGACGTAGCAGTGCTACGTCTCTAAATTTCGTTGGAATTAATACAGAAACTTATCGTAATTAATTTTTTCTACGCTTGCGCTTTAATGCTCCTATCGTACCTACTGCACCAATTGCTAATGTACTTAAAACAGTTGAAGGTTCGGGGACAGTTTCATGCTTGATTGCACTTAAGGTTACATCTGCGACTAAGCGGTGACTTTTGGAGCTTGGATGTACTACGTCGAAGAAGACAAATTCATTGGGGTTATCGCATACACTGCTAATATTATTAAAGTCTCCTACTACACAAGGAATCGCAGGATTTTGAGTAAAACCAAACTCTCCTGGATTAGGTGCTATTTGATTAAATAAAGAATTGACATCAA
The DNA here is from genome assembly GCA_937884685.1 of uncultured Calothrix sp. GTDB lineage: Bacteria > Cyanobacteriota > Cyanobacteriia > Cyanobacteriales > Nostocaceae > Rivularia. The sequence continues at coordinate 2,621 of CAKZYM010001196.1, read as the reverse complement.
CGGGAATAATATTAAGTGAATTTCCATCAAAACTATCTAAAGCTTGCTCTAATGCAGCATTGTGAGCGTTAGTAAGCTGAGTTAATGGGGCTGAATTGTTAGTAGCTAAAGCAAATGGAAGTTGACCTAAATCTGGTAAGTTAAATACAGCAATATTCTTAGCACCTGCTTGAGTTAATGCTCCAATTGCATTTGATAAATTAGTGACTGTTTGATTAGGGTCTGTAACTCCACCAAATACATAATCATTAGCACCTCCCCATACTGCATAAAGTGCGTTTGGGTCTGCTTGTTGATTGTTTGCTTGTAAGTTTTGGGTAAACAAACCAACTTGTCCCAAAATCCCCGGTAAACCCAAATTAGGAGCCAAAGCATTATCTAACCCAGAAGAAGAACCTCCGAAAGCAAAGTTCACACCATCAGCAGGAATATTTGTTTGTGGAGAAAGAAATGTAGTTGGAGTTAAACCTATTTCGTCTCCAACAAAGTCTACCCAGATATCACCATTTGAAAAACGTCCTGGAGCATAGGGAGGATTTGGAGGAATTGCTGTTTCGGGATTCGTTAATCCTTCTGTAGCAGTGAAAATATTTCCAGTATCCGAGAGACTATCGCCAAATACGTAGAATTGACTAAAATTGCTAGCCATCGCTTTCATTGGCAGCATAACTGAAAAAATAACAAATCCTGCCGTTGTTAATGCTTTTTTCATACTGATTTAATTGTTTATCTTATTTTTTGAGATATTACGCAAATTTTTCCAATCGAACAGATATTTTTAAGGTGATTGCTATTAAGTCTTACTTGTAACTTTTGTTATTGATACCATATCAATCGCAGTATAATCACTTGAACGTGATATACTTACGAGGTTTTTATAATAAACAAAATATTTATGAAGATATGGTTAAATATTTATACTGTCTGCATAAATTACGAAACTTGTAGAAAAACTTTGTAACCTTGTATATTCGGTTATTGTATGTTTACTATTTAACTTGAGTTCGGGATAAGACGAAACCCTTATTATGTCGTTAATTGAAAATAGTATTTATTAAGGTAATTACGTTGTTTGAGCCATTAATCAACCGTTAAAAACAGAATTATTTCCTTAACCCGAATTGACGTTATTTAATTATTTAATTGTTTATAAATAATTGTTTATTGCTGCTTTAATTTCAAAGCTTCTTTCGCCGAAACTCCTTCGCTTTCCGTACCGAAGTACCATAAAGCAGCAGCAGCTTCAGCACGAGTGACTGCTTTTTTTGGCTGGAATAATGTTGTATAACCCAATACTCTACGAATATTAGATTGGTCGCCGTTTTGATAATCTGCGATTGCTGCTCTTAAGGCTTTAGGGTCGATTTTTCCTACATCTTGGAAACCCCATGTTTGTTTGACGGTATCCAAAGAAGCATTAGGTAAAGCTTGACGAGTATCCAAAGGAATTTTCCATAAAAGCATTTGTTCTCTGGTTAGAGGTGCATCGGGACGAAACAAAACTTGTGTAGAATCACCAGATAAGGAACTAGGAATTAATCCAGCTTCAGCTAGTCCTTGAATTGCGGCAAAATCTTGGTCTGTATTTTTGACATCGCTAAAAGCGCTTTTATTACTTGCACCAGCTAAGCGAATTTGCTTAGAAGGTGAGTCAGCGTACATTGCATTGTTAGCAGCAACTAACCAGCGAGCATATTCCCGACGGGTAATATTTTTATTGGGTTGAAATTGATTTGCAGGATTATTCGTTTTAGCTGTATTTGTTGGAGCGCTAACAACACCTAATGATGCTAAATCATTGATATATGATTGTAATTCTTGAGGTGCTTTGTTTAAATCGTTGAATTCTTTCGATTCAATTGTTGCTTGAGGATTAGTCTGTGATTGATTAGCTGTATTTGCAGGTTGTACCGGGCCAATAAAATCGGGGTTTGCTGTGTTTGAAGGATTTGGGGTTGAAGTGGTTTGCGAAGTAGTAGCACTGGGTAAGTACTCGATAAGCAATTCAGTAGTTGTGGTTTTCGGTTCAACCACAATTTTTATTTTTGAATTATTCCGTTCTGCTTCAAATTCTCCCTGTTGTCCATCTGTGGGTGATTTTATCACTTCCCACCTATTCGACCTCAATTGATTGCGATAAAAACCGACTATGGAATTACTGGGGTCAGAACTAGTCCAAGAAGCAGATACTTTTCCCGTATTATTGGTGTCTGGGTTAACCGACTGTAATTCAGCGTTGGGATATACAGGAATTTCTTTAGGAAAATCAGCAGGTAAAGTTTTTGCAGATGGTGAAGGAGTGCTGTTTACTTGCTTAGCACCAAAAACAACTGGGTTATCTTTCAGTTTAGAGTCAGCTTGCAACGATTTCTCAAGATTTTCTGCAAAGGGAGTGTTAGCACAGCCAGTTAAGGTTGAGAATAAGACAGCTAAACTTAAAAATACACCTGGATATTTACAGTGCAGCACGGGAGATTATTTATAAGACTTCAACTATTACACTAGCGCAGACTGCGAATTCATAGGTTGGGTTAGGCGCATAAAAAAGTTAAAGTTTTTAAGTAATAATTGAGATTTGCGCCGTAACCCGGCTTTTAATCAAGTTGATTTTATAATATGCA
>CAKZYM010001195.1 GCA_937884685.1 uncultured Calothrix sp. | reverse complement strand
CATTCACCAGAATATCTTAACTATATTAATAGTTCTGAGTGGAAAGATAAAAGTAAAAAATGTCAAGGACTTACCCGCAAGCATTGCATATTATTTCCCTGGCTTAAAAGCAGACATACACATCATTTAACCTACAAAAACATGAAATCAGAAATACCAATTAGAGACACTGTACCGCTATCAGTTACAGCACACAAAATAATTCACTGGCGAATATTCTGGAAGTCAGGTTTAAGACCATATGTTAATTATTTTTTGCGGTTTTGTATGGTTTGTTCGATTGTATTTTGGAACGTTGCAAGCATATTTATCAAGTAAAAATCGAAGTGCTGAGAAGTTTGGCGACCATCAGCACTCGATACCCCATAACGACAACATTAAGGAGATATTTAATTATGCCACGGGCTAAGAAAGGAACGGTAACGGGAGACAACCTCACCCAATCAAAACGAGGTAAGAAGGGTGGTTTAACAGGTTCTAAACATTTTGATAAACCAGATGAAACAAGTACTACTACAAACACAGTTGGTAAAACTGCAAAAGCTATCAGTAAGGGTGTAGGTGCTGTAGCTAATACAGTTGGTGCAGCGCGTGATATCGCTCAAACTGTTGGTAATGGTGCAAAGCAGGTCAGAAGGTCTTTTAGTGGTGGTTCGGATTTAGTTACCGGGGAAGCTTCAGAAGCATTAATCCAAGCTGATAATGTAGCTAAAAACTACGGACTAGAAAGGATAGAGCTAAATCTGGGTAATCACCCCTATGCGGTTGATGAGTCTTTACCAGAAATGACCGCTAAGGAAGCAAACGCATTAAAGCTTACGATTCAGCGTCAAAATAATGCGTTAACAGTTCGTCATGAGAAGCGTAAGCAAGATAGGTTAAAAGTTGCTATTCGCAAGGAAGAAACACAGTTAGTAGGGGATTTAATAGACCTTAATACCACAGAAGTAGATACAGCTACTAAGGTTGTTAAAAATCAAATTGCTGTTACCAAGTTTCACACAGAACAATCACGACTTGAAGAAACCGAAGAATTATTAGAGCAACAAGTTATTAGAACTCAGGGGACTATTAATTTAACTCAAGGTGTTAGGGACGAGTGGAACTTAAGACTTGAGAAGCAACAGCGTAACAACGAAAAACTGAGATTAGATATTGAAGGTTTGGACGCTGATATTGATAGAACGCGGGAAGAAATTGAAGCGCGTATGTTTGGCGAGTAATTAACTTTTTGGGTGCATCTACTTTTCTTTTATTTGTAAATAATTAACTAGGTAAAAATAATGTCTAAATTTGTTTCGGCTATTGCTGGATTGATGACTGTTGGAGCAATAGTAGGATATTTCAATGCTAAAGATACAAATAACCAAAAATTCAATTTACATCTTGGCTTAATTACTACAGGTTTAACAATTGGTGCTGTGGCAAGTGAATTATCAAACGGTATTGAAGTAAAAAGGAAGATTAAAAATTCAGAAGATAAATTCACTAGAGAAATTAAAGCTTTAACCAAAGAAAAAGATGATTATTTATCACAAAACAAACAATTTTCTAGTTTGTTTATGGATAAAGACAGTAATGTTAAACAGCTTAACGAACAGTTACAGAAGAAAGAGCAAGAAGTTTCATCACTCAAACAAGGTTATCAGTTACTAGAAATTGCTACTAAACATAAAATAACTGAGTTAGACGCAAAAATTGCGCGGGATGATGACCGTCAAGACAAATTTATAGAAGAGGTAAAAAGGGGTTTTGCTGAATCATTAAAAAACAAGATTGATTATGAATACGAACGAATAGCTGATACTACCGTACACCGTTTAAATGATAAGCGCTTTGAGGATATTCATCCTGTATTAGAACGTTTTTATCATAATCTTAAACTCAATCATAATAATCATTATGTAGAGTTACAAGATATTTATTCCTTAGAGGGTGATGATGTTATTCAAGAAGTGATTGATACTTACTTCCGTATTTCAATGGAAATATCAAGCTTACACGTAAAGCTTAGAAACTTATTAAATACAACCACTAAATTAACTTTAGAAGTATTTAGAGATGAATTAATAGAACGTCGCGACCCTTCCAAGTTTTTAGCTAAAGACAAAGTAGTTGAGGGTTTAAACCATTTCCAAACAGAAACTAAAGTCAAAGTTGACAAGGTTCGACAATCAGCAATAGAAAATAATGCTCAACTCCAAGAATTACGGGAAGAAGTAGATAATTTTCTCAACGAAATCGAACAGAAAAATCTAGAGATTGCTGATTTAAAAGAAAAATTAGTTCGTCCGATGTTCTGGAATCTGGCTAATAGTAGAGAGCTTGAAATCGGTAATTTAATTATCAAATATTTCTGGAAGAATGGTAAAGGCATTTACTTAGACCGCTCCTATATCGAGACTGATGGTTATAACCTAACTCTTTATTTTCAAACCGACCGCAACCCACGAGCAATCATTGAAAAAGAACTAAACGAACATTCAGAAAGTTTGCAGCAATATTGTAGAGTCATCAAACCGATTGTATTTTCTTACGATGGCGCTAAGGGCTTAATGACTGCCAAAGTAATTTTACGAGAGAAACCAAAAATAGAACCGAGTAAGGATGATATTTACAAATTTGGGTTAATTCCTGCCTCTCAATTCTGCGATACCGTAGCCAAAGCCACTGACCATAAGAAAAAAGGTAAACCTACCTTAAGGGTGATGGCTGCCACCGGAGAAGGTAAAGGTATCGCTGTTAAAAACCTACTCGCATACTTCGCGGAAATCGAAGGCTGGGAGATTTGGTTATCAGACCCAGTAGACGGAAGTGAGGAAGACCACTGGGATACACCAAAGATTGCAACAAATGCGTCATATGCAGGGAAAGCTTACGATTTATTCTTACGACTCCATAAAGAGCGTAAAGATTTAAAACAGCCAGGATTTACAGACCGCAGTGTTTTAGGTGTGTTTGACGAGTTTGACAAGCAGCACTCCAAGGAAGATAAGGAACAAGCTAAACAGATTATGACCGCGATACGCCACAGCAATCAGAGACAGATTTTAATCGGTCAGTGTGCAGAAGTCGGCTCTAATGGTTGGGCTTGGGATGACATGAAAAATTGTTCATTGTTGGTATTGGGTGCTTCAATTGGTTCTCTGGTTAAACATCTCAGACAAGATTTTGGTTGGACTACTAAAAAAGTCAATCAAGTGAAGCGCGAGTATGAGAAATTTTCGACATGGGCTGATAACCTTAATGTTGCTAACCCAGATATTCCCAACGAGAACCAAACCCGCATCGGATTGTTGGTAGTCGGAGATAAATATCAGTTTCTAGAGTTACCCATTGCTCACAAAGGAATTCTCAAGGATGATAAAGCGGTCTTTCGTACATCACTTACAGCTACTCCGCTAAGTACAAATACTCAAATTTATGTTTCTACTAATAGCAACTCTACCCCAGTTGTAGAAGCGTCTAAGCCAGTTTTGGAAGACAATAAAGAGCTTATCAGATGCCCAAAGTGTGAATCTACCAATATAGGGACTAAGGGTACTCAGTTCTGGCGCTGTAAAGATTGCGGTAAGTCTTGGAAGAAAAAGTAATTATTTACTAATACTAATGTCCATAAATATAAGCTATTGTCCGTAAATTGTCTGTTACCCCCTATAGGTGATTGTCTGTCCGTAATGTCCGTAAATTATCTGTAGCTGTAACCTATGCTGGAAGCTAATTACAGCCTTTATTTCAAAAGTAGCTGTCCGTTACGTTCTGTAAGCAATATATTAATGTCCGTGGTTGTCTGTCCGCAGACAGACAGTTACGGATAATCAATAAACTACTAAGTTACTGTTAGTAAATCACAGATTAATTTCTATTAGTAATCTAGCTAGTTAGTTTCTATTAGTAAATATTACTTATAAATCGGGGGTTATTGTTAATGTACTTTGATTCTAGTTAATGTTAGTTAAAAATTTATAACTATTAGCTGACATTTAATTGAAGTATTAAATTTAGTACCCATTCGTACCCATTTGGGTACATTTCATGTCATATTTTTCAAGTGACGCAATAATCAAGGTTTCAGACTATGAAAACATCCACTGTACCCAATTGTACCCAAACTAAAATGCCTGCAAAAAACCGTAAATTGTTCAAATCCGTTATCGACCTCGGCAACCACTGGATTAAAGCTTATGTAGATGGTTACGACTTTCTACGGGAACCTAGCTGGTTTAGTCGGTGCCTTACCAATACTTCAGATAAATTACCAGGTCATGTACGTTACGTCAATGGAATCCGAGAAGACTTAACTGATGCTTGCTGGTTAGTAGGTAATCAAGCCGTTCGTGCTGGTAGCTCCGACTTGATGAGATTAGTAGAAGACTACACTGGTAAATCTTCGCTCTGGCTTGAATATTTTTTAGGAACCTTAGCGCATCTCCCACAAATTAATTCTCAGATGGAATTAGAAGTTATCACCACCTGTAACGACGTTCAACGTCATGAACCCGTTATTAGAAAAAATGAAGGTATTCACACAGTACAATTACGCGGTATCCCTTGCGTTGTAAATATTAGAGTCAAATCTGTTTTACCAGAAGGTATCGCGGCGCTTAAATCTCAAAAGTTAGATGGTGCTGTTACCATCTGCGACATCGGCGGAGGTAATACTTCAATCACTCGCTTTTTCAACTCGGAACCTGTAGGGGAACCAATTGTAAAAGACTTTGGTGCAGAATACCTGATAGAACGTATCGCAGCTAGTTCAGACCTCAAATCCTTAATCAAGCAAGCACCAAGCAAAGTCATCATCAATCACAGTCTGGAAACAGGCATCCAAGGAACCAAGAAAAAACCCGTTCTCAATTATGGCGACTCTAACTTAAACTTTTACCCCGTTTACCAAACGGAACTAAAAGATTTTATTGATTGCAGACTCAGAGAAGTTATCAAACAATTAGAACTTTATAAACTTGGTGGCGACAAAGTTCTAGTTATTGGCGGTGGTTCCAAACTTCCTTTACTAAATGCTGCTTTAGAGAAAAAAGGTTTTCTAATTTCAGATAACGGCGCATTTGATAACCTCGTTGGCTTAGTTGGTGAGGTAGCGTAATGGTTGATAAAGTCAGGATTAAAAAATACCAACAAACTAAAGTTAAACAGTGGAGCAATGCATTAGAAGTCCCAGAAACTAGGTTTGTTGAAGACGCAGTTAACTTTTACCTCAAACATTTAGAAGGTAAATTACAACTAGACCTTACACCTACCGTTGTTAGCCAACCTACCACACCCGTAAAAATTGAGCCAGAAATAGCTGATGACGATGATAGTTTAGATGATTTCACCGGAGGTATTGAGTTATGAAATTTAACCTAGACAAATTACCACATATATTAGTCAAAAACCGCGATAAATTACCCAATCATACTGCTGTATACATAGTAGTGGCTGATGAAAAAGTTTTATACGTAGGCAAAGCTAAAGACTTAAATCAACGGTGGATGCAACATCACCGATATCAACAGCTAAATAAATTTATTGATTCAAAAATCTATTGGATTAACACAGAAATTGATGCTATTGAATCACTTGAAAAAACTTTGATACGAGAATTAAAACCAATCTTGAACAATACCAAAGTTCTAGATAGCAGAAGAATGAGGGCTGATATCTGGGTTAACTTGCAATCCAGGATTGAGAGCGAGATA
>CAKZYM010001194.1 GCA_937884685.1 uncultured Calothrix sp. | reverse complement strand
GTTCTTTATAAATGACAGCACAGCTACTTAAAGACATATCTTTTACAATAATTGCCGAAGGTCTAAATAATCCCAAAGGACTAACGTTTGCTCCCGATGGTAGTTTGTATTTTACAGAAGCGGGAATTGGGGGAGATGGAGCGTCAATTCCTGCTCCTAGCGGTCAAGGAAATTTACATTACGGTCTGAGCGGTCGCGTTTCCAAGATTGAAAATGGTACCGTTCGACCTGTATTAACAGGATTACCTTCGGTAGCATTCCCTGATGGTTCTGGTGCAGCTGGTCCCCACGATATCAATTTTGATGCTACGGGGAAAGCTTATGTTTTGATAGGTTATGCAGCCAATCCAATTTATCGTAAATCACTTGGCAATACCGACTTAGGTAAAATAATTACTTTTGAACAAGGTAATAATACTTGGTCAAGTATAGCAGATATCACCGACTGTGAAGATATAAATAAGATTGCATCAAGCAATAGTGAAGTTGCTAGTAATCCCTTGTCTTTATACGTAGACAGTAATAAATTGGTAGTAGTTGATGCTGGTGCAAACTGTCTCTTCAGCATAAATACTGACGGCGGCAACTTAGAGTTACTTGCTGCTATACCCGAGCGGATATTAACTAATCCAATATTTCCCGGTGCTAAATCGCAAAACTTCGACCGGGGACATGTTCCAGCACCTGGTGCTATTCCTCAAGCACCACCACAAGTGCCGATTCAATCGGTACCAACTGATGTTGTTAAAGGTGTGGATGGTGCCTATTATGTTTGCGAATTTAGCGGCTTTCCTTTCCCTGAAGGAGGCGCAAATATCTATAAAATCAGTGGGGATGGAGAAGTTCAAGTTTTTGCTTCAGGATTCACACAGTTAATAGATATGACCTTTGATGCCGAAGGTAATTTGTATGTTTTACAACATATGAATCAGTCTGGCTGGAAAGGAAAACCTGATGGAGCCTTGATAAAAATTGCCCCCAATAAAGAGCGTACAGTGCTTTTAGAGGGTAATGGATTAGAGATGCCCTCTGCTCTGACAATAGGACATGATGGTGCTTTTTATATCATCAATAGAGGCGGTCGTCCGGGAATCGGACAGATTATCAGAATTGAAAATCTTAAAAATATTCACCAAAATATTTCTCCTGCTTACATTTAGCAGTGCGTTACTGATGGCTAATAACGCCAGCTATGTAAACGGAAAACAAGCTTCAAGCTAATAATCTGCTTGATATTCTATCCCAGTAATTGGGCCGTTCTGAAAAGAACCGTATTCATCCTATGAACTATCAATCAATTTCACAAACTATGAACTTCAAGTCAATTGCTCTAACGCTTCTTACTGTAAGTATTGCTTCAGTCTTTGGAAGCACAGCAGCACAAGCAGCTTCCCTCTCAGTATTAGCTGACGGACTAGATAACCCTCGTAACTTCGACTTTGATTCCGAGGGAAACATTTACCTGACAACCAGTGGTAGAGGTGGAGATGGAAATGATGGACGATGCGTTCCTTCACCAAGTTCGCAATTTATTCCTTTGTGTGCGGGTAATACAGGTTCTCTACTAAAAATAGGTACCGACGGTAGCACTTCAACAGTAATTCCAGATTTAGCTTCCTTAGCTTTGACTCCTTTTGGAGAACAAGCAGCAGGTCCAGCGGACTTTAAATTTGATAGCAAAGGAAACGCATATCTATTGATGGGTTATGCTGGTGACCCTTCAACTAGCGGACCAATCTTACAAACTCCTACATTAGGAAAGTTATATGAAGTAGACCTAGACAACGGTGCTTTAGGAAGAGAAGTTGCTGACTTCGCTCAGTACGAAGTAGAGAATAATCCTGATGGTACTGACATCATCACCAATCCTTATGCGATGACAATTAAGGATGATACTGCTTTTGTAGTTGATGGTGGTGCAAACGTAATTTGGAAAACCGCTCTTGAAACTGGTGGTATTCAGGATGTAGAAGCATTCCCAATCCTACCTGTTGACCAAAGCGAATTAGAATTTCCTAGCTTTGAACCCCCTGGTGAAATTCCAGATTCCCCCGGACTACCAGCAGCACCAGGAGGTCAAGGTAGCGAAGATGCACCAAGCGGTCCTCCGGGGCCACCTCCCGGAGTAGAAGGAGAAGAAACCAGTCAAGATTTTCCGATTACATTCCAGTCGGTACCTACAGGAATTGTTGAAAATCCCGATGGTGATTTCACAGTAGCTGAATATTCTTACTTCCCTTATCCAGAAGGTAGAGCAAGATTATATTCAGTTGACAGTGATTTAAATATTGAAGAAACAATTACCAACGGTGGTGACGGTTTTACTCAGTTAACCGGTACAGCATACGACGAAGAAGGTAACTTGTACGTATTGCAACACATGAACACCTCGGAGTGGAAAAACATTCTTCAAGGTGGTGAAGTAATCGGAGATATTAGCAGTTCGATTATCAAAGTTGCTGCTGATGGAACTCGCGAAACCATTTGGAACGGTAACGGTTTAGAAGCAGCTTCTGGCTTAACCTATCGGGATGGTGCTTTATATACTGCAAACCGCGCTCGTCTTGCAGAACAGGGACAATTAGTCAAGATTAGCCTTGACGGTGGTTCAAATAATTCTGGTTCAACAAAAGTTCCCGAACCCGCTTCCATAATTGGTTTGGTGGGATTTGTAGCGGCTGGTGCAGCCTCAAAATATGGCAAGAAGCGCAAGCATCAGGAACAAGAGCTAGAAGAAATCTTGGACAAGGTGGAAGTTATCAGTTAACAGTTATCAGTTATCACTGGTCGTAATACTTAGCTTAACTAAGTAAAAAAAACAGCAAGTTGCTGTTTGATTAATTAAAAGAAACAGCAACTCACTGTAACAGTTCCAGGTCAAGACCCGGACACAATACCTAATCAAGAGTATAACTAGCCCTGTAGGGATTTTCAACGATGAAGTTTGTAACAAAGTTATCATTAACGCTTGCGAGTGCGGGATTTGTAGTTTTGGCAGCCGCTGCTGAAGCTCAAGCAATAAATCTCACATACGAAAACTCAATTGGCGAACCTGGATTCGGACCCGGACAGCTTTTTGTTCCTCAAGGTGTTGCTCAAAGCAATGCAGACGGAAACATTTATGTAAGTAACGGTCGCGGTAATGACCCATCACCAGGTGGAGCTGGTTTTCTTCCTAATGTTGGTAACAGAGTTGACGTATTTAGCCCGGACGGTGAATATCTCCGCGCTATTGGAACTGGTGTTCAAGGGAAAGGAGCGGGTATAGACGAACCAGGAGATTTGAAGTTCGACCCCATTTCTGGCAACTTATACGTAGCTGACGTTTTTAATAGCGAAATCGACGTATATAACCCTAGTACCGGCGATTTTGTAACCTCCTTCGGTTCATTTAGCGGTCAAGGTCCTGGGGATATCTTCTTTGGTCCTGGTGGTATTGATTTTGACCAACAAGGGAATTTACACGTAACCGATTTCAGTGCTGATGAAATAAAGGTTTACGGTAGAGATGGCTCATTAGTTAAAACCTATGGCAGCTTGGGTACCGAACCAGGACAGTTTGATGGTCCTGCTGGTTTAGCTATATCTCAAAATACCGGCAATATTTACATCAACGACCAATTTAATAACAGAATTCAGGTACTTGATTCCGAGCAAAACTTCCTTTATGCATTTGGTACAGAAGGAACCGAACCCGGACAGTTTAACGAGCCAATCGGTATTGATGTAGACGAGAACGACAATATCATCGTAGCTGACTCGCAAAACAGCCGCGTTCAGGTATTCGTCAAAGTCGGTTATTTCTTAACTGTATTTGTCGAACCTGTGGTAAATCCCTGACCTCCCGCACCTGGAGAACTACCTTTCTCTACTAACCCTGCTGACTTGGAACCTGGTAAGTTTAACTGGAGTGGTGGCTTAAGCTACAACGATGGCCAAGTTTTTGTCGGTGACTTTTTCACAGGTCGCGTCCAGGTATTGAATGTTGAAGGTCAGAAAGTAGCAACAAAGGTACCCGAACCTGCAACTTTATTAAGTTTAGGTGTATTTGCGCTTGGTGCTGCTGCAACTAAGTTGAAAAAGAAGCAATCTGCTTAAGAATTGATTTTATTTAATTAATTCTCGTTCCCAGCCTCAGCCTGGGAACGCCTAATTTCAAGGCGAATTAAAGGCTGAAATTTCCCGTATTTTCCGAAATTCTATCAAATAAATGTAAAAATATTATTCTTAATTGAATTTAATTGAATAGTAAATATTTTTGCAATCTTCACATAATAGTTCTTTGGCAAGGATAGAATATCGTTAAAAGCAACACACTGTATCAACTAATTAAAGTTGCTTAAGTAAGTGTAAATCGGAAATGTTTTTTGAAGTATTGAGGATAACTACTTAGTGTTCCACCGCATTAATTTTGAGGGGTGTATCGTAAGTTTGATAGATAAATAACTAAGAATTTACAGGCAAAGAAATAAGTAGAAATTAGCAATAGATAGCTATATATAAACGATAAAAGATATAAAAAAATGTCTCTAGCTGCAAACTATATAGAAACGCAAAATATCACTGCTGAAGACTTACTTTACCGATGGGTATCGCGACAAGTTGATATTGAAACTATTAATTGGTTAGACCAAAAGCGACAGCAGATTAGTAAAAATGGCACAACTTTTGTATTTTTTACCGCTTTTAGTGCTGTACCTCGTTATATAGAAAAGCAGGAAATACAGCCAACACTAAAAGAATTAGAATCAGCCTCAAATATTTGTGAAAACTGGTTTCCCGCTCACTGGACTATAGACCAAGCTGCACGGACATTACTAGTATTAAGTTTACCTAGCGATGATGTAGATAAATATTTACAGACATTAGACCAAGTATTTGCGGCTGGTGACGTTAGAGAATTAGTAGCGCTATACCAAGCATTACCGCTGCTTCCCGTGGCTGAGAAAATGGACAATCGTGCTGCTGAAGGTATTCGCAGTAATATGACCGCAGTTTTCAACGCTGTTGCTTTAGAAAATCCTTATCCAGCAAAGTTTTTAGATAATTTGGCTTGGAATCAAATGGTTTTGAAAGCTTTATTTGTCGGTAGTCCTTTGCATTTAATTCAAGGATTAGACAAACGAGCAAATCCAGAACTAGCAAGAATGTTAGTCGATTACGCTCACGAAAGATGGGCCGCAGGACGTAACGTATCACCCGAACTATGGAGATGCGTCGGAAAATTTGCCAATTATGAAATATTAGCTGATTTAGAGCGCGTTTTAACAGAATCTCACATTAAAACCGACTCCAACGGTAAAGGACAACAAAAATTACTCGAAAGAAGCGCAGCAGCTTTAGCTTGTGCTGATTGTTCCTTACCTGAAGCTAAAGATATTCTCGCTCGATATCCAGAATTACAAAATGATATTCAAGCAGGAAGATTGACCTGGAACAACGTTAAGTGAAATCGGAATTAGTAAGAAAAGGTGTGAGGGGGAAGAGGGGGAAGAGGGGGAGAAAAAATATTAACTCCTAACTCCTAACTCCTAATTCCTAACTCCTAACTCCTAACTCTTAACTCTTAACTCTTAATTATTTAATCCAAAATCCAAAATCTAAAATGTATATAGATCCACATATTCACATGAGTTCCCGGACAACCGACGATTACGAAAAAATGCGTGATGCGGGTATTGTTGCGGTGATTGAACC
>CAKZYM010001193.1 GCA_937884685.1 uncultured Calothrix sp. | reverse complement strand
CACCTGAAATTACAGCTTCTTTACTGGATAAGCATCTAAGTAACTTAGAGAGTGTGTAGAAGGGGATATTGGGAAGGGGATAAAATATAACCTAGAAGTCGTGTGTTCTTGAATTTTAACCTGCTAAATGACGATTCATACCCGACCGGTGAACAACTGTTTAAATTTTGCCAATATTGGGAATAATAGGAAATAAGGCTAGAGAAGCAGCAAATATCAAGCTGATGAGCAACAGATGACTGAGCCAATGAATCCCTATGCAGCATTAGAAAACGCTGAGAATTACTTTTCTCAAAGTTTTCTACTTGGAATAATCAATAGTGTATGTTACCCAATTTTCGTTAAAAACCGTCAACATCAATGGATATTTATCAATAATGCTTTTTGTCAGCTAACAGGTTATAACTCGGAGGAATTAATTGGAAAATCGGACTACGAATTTTTTTCTAATGAAGAAGCAGAGATTTTTCGAGAAACAGATGAATTGATATTCTCTTCTGGTGTTAGTAATAATTCGGAAGGATATTTTTTCGACGCTGAAGGAAAAAGATATTTTAGTCCCATTCAGAAAAATCTATTTAATGATGAGTCTGGTAATCAATTTTTAATTTGTAATTTTAAAGAAATTAGAGCTTCGGGTAATAAGCCGCGAGAAGAAAAGGTAAATAGCATAAGTTTAAGTGTATTAAAAGCAATAAATAATCTTTTAAATATTAGCGACTTTGATGAATCATTGAATGCTGTTTTAGAGAATTTAGGAAGTGCTACGAATGTAGAACAAATATCTATAATAGCGGTTAACAACAAACAAAATTGGAAATGGCCGAATAATAATTTAAAAATAGAACTTAAAATAGAACTTGATATTTTTCCAGAATGGCATGAAATTCTTTCTCGGGGAGAAATTATTACGGGTTCGGTAAATGATTTTCCGAAATCGGAACGAGAAGTTTTAAATGCTGCTGGTGTTCGTTCTACTTTACTAATACCAATTCAAGTAAGCGAAAATTTTTGGGGATATATCCGCTTTGATAATTGTCAGCAAGATTATTCATGGTCAGATAACGACAAATCTATTTTGCAAGCTGCTGCGGTAACCTTGGGAACAGCTATTTATCATTATCAACAGCAAGAAAAATTAGTCAAATCAAAGCATTTTTTACAGTTAGTGGTAGACAGTATACCGCAAATTATTTTTTGGAAAGATTGTAATAGTGTTTTTCTTGGTTGTAATCAGAGACTAGCAGATATATGGGGTTTGAGTTCTGTCGAGGAAATAGCAGGAAAAACTGATAATGATGTTTCCACTCCCCAAGAAAAATCTGAATGGTATCGGGAATGGGATAAGCGGGTAATAGAATCTGGAGTACCAGAATTACACATTGTTGAGAAAAAACAGGTAGCAGATGGAAAACATAAATGGTTAGATACTAATAAAATCCCTTTACTCGATGACGAAAATAATGTAGTTGGAGTGCTTGCGACTATTGAAGATATTACAGAACGCAAACAGGTAGAAGAAGCTTTGGGTCAAAAAGAAGAATTTCTTCGCACTATTTATGATGGAGTAGAGTTAGGAATTGTTGTATATGAAGTAACCGAAGATAATGCATTTCATTATTTTGGAATTAATAAAGCTACGGAATTATTGTCTGGTTATCAAAGTCAGCAAATAGTTGGCAAAACTCCATGCGAAGTTTTTGGAAAAGAGTTTGGGGAAGTTATTGAAAAAAGAAACTTCGATTGTTTACTTAATAAAGAATCTATTTCTTTTGAGGAGACAGTAAAAATACTAGATAAAGAAGTATTTTTATTGACTACTCTGACTCCGCTTTTAGATGAAAGAGGTGGAGTTTATCGTATTATTAGTACCAGCACAGATATTACTGCTCAAAAGCAAGCAGAAACGACTTTACGCGAAAGCGAAGAAAAATTTCATCAGTTATCCACAAATGTACCGGGAATGCTGTACAAATTTAAAATGGATTCTGATGGTTCACTGTCTTTTCCTTATGTTAGTCCTGGTAGTTATGAGTTATTAGGAATAGCAGCAGAAGAAATTCAAGCGGAATTTAATATAATAATTTCAATGATTCATTCGGAAGACTACAAAACTTTTGAAAAATCCTTGAAAAATTCAGCCGAAACCTTTGAAGCATTTTATTGGGAAGGACGCTTAATTCAATCATCTGAAAATATTCAATGGGTAAAAGCTGAATCTCGTCCGAAAAAACAATCTGATGGTTCGATTATTTGGGATGGTTTTCTTTCAGATATTACTCATCTAAAGAAAACAAAAAAAGCTTTACAAAAAGCTTATGGAGAAATGGAATCGCTAGTTTTAAAGCGAACTAAAGAATTAACCAAAACGAATAAAGTATTAAAAGCTGAAATTGAAGAACGTAAGAACACAGAAGCTGTTCTACGCGAAACTGAAGCTAAACTACAGAAACTAGCAGCAAATGTACCGGGAATGCTTTATCAATTTGAAGTGAATCCTGATGGTTCAATATCTTTTCCTTACGTTAGTCCGGGTTGCTATGAGATTTATGGTTTACAACCAGAGCAAATTGAAGCAGATGCAGATTATATTTTCTCAATGACTCATCCAGAGGATTTGAAAGCGTTTAAATATTCTTATATTTCTTCTGCAAAAAACCTCAAACCTTGGGAACATGAAGGAAGAATAGTCCTTACTTCTGGGGAAGTTAAATGTATAAAAAGTCATTCTCGTCCTGAAAAATTAGAAAATGGCACTATTCTTTATCATGGTTTTATTTTAGATATAACCGAACGTAAGCAAGCAGAAAAGGCTCTTTTACGTAGTAATGCGATGCTAGAAGCTCAACAAGAAGCTGCGATTGACGGTATTCTATTTGTTGATGAAAATCAAAATGTATTATCGTACAACCAGCATTTTGTAGAATTATGGCGAATTCCTGAGTCTGTTATTGAAACAAGAGATGAACAGCAGTTTTTAACATCTATGATAGGTCAATTAACAAATTCTCCAAAATTTGTTAATGAAGTCGAAAATTTATATCATGATATAAAAAAATCAGTTCGTGATGAAATTGATTTAGGAGATGGAAGAACTTTTGAACGTTATTGTGCCCCTGTAAATTCTGCTGAGAGAGAATATTTTGGTAGAGTCTGGTATTTTCGAGATATTACAGAGCGTAAGCAAGCAGAAGCAAAGTTACGTCAGCAAACCCAAGAGTTAGAAAACGCTTTGCAAAAATTACAAAATGCTCAGGTTCAGTTAATTCAGAGTGAAAAAATGTCTAGTTTGGGACAATTAGTCGCAGGAATCGCTCATGAAATTAATAACCCAGTTAACTTTATTGATGCGAATCTTAAATATGCTCAACAGTATTTTGATGATTTGTTAAAGCTCATAAAAATTTATCAGAATGACTCTTTGGAGAATTTGCAAGCAGAAGAATTTATTCAAGAAATTGAATTTGATTATCTTCAAGAAGATTTACCTAATATTATTAGTTCTATGAAAACCGGAGCTAAAAGAATTGAAGATATTGTACTTTCTTTAAGAACATTTTCGCGTTTAGATGAAGCGGAATTTAAAATAATTGATATCCATGAAAGTATTGATAGTACTTTAATGGTTTTGCAAAATAGCCTTGAGCCAAAATCGGAAAGAGTCGCAATTGTAGTGACTAAAGAATTTAACGAGTTACCATTAGTCGAATGTTTCGCGGGGAAACTCAATCAAGTTTTTCTGAATATATTGAATAATGCAATTTATGCTTTAGAAGAAGCAATTAAACATCATAAATTCTTAGGAAATGAATATCCTCATATTCGTATTTCAACTAAATTAATAGAGCGGAATACCGTACAAATCAGTATTATTGACAATGGTTGTGGTATTCCCGAAAATAATCTTAATAAGCTATTTGACCCATTCTTTACTACTAAACCGGTAGGTCAAGGAACTGGCTTAGGATTATCTATAAGCTACCAGATTATAGTCGAGCAGCATAAAGGACAATTAAACTGTATTTCCACTGTAGGAGAAGGTACCGAATTTCAGATTCAAGTACCTGTAAAAGAAACTGGTAAGTAGGTAGTAGCGATAAAAAGAAATTTTTTTCTTTTCCGTTAGTTATTTTCTACCCCCAGCCCCTCTCCTTATTAAGGCTACGGTGTACACACAAGTGGGTATAAAGTAGGGAGG
>CAKZYM010001192.1 GCA_937884685.1 uncultured Calothrix sp. | reverse complement strand
ACACCCCTCTCCTTGATAAGGTGAGGTTAAGAGGTTAATTTGTATTGCATCCAAAGAAAAATGATTTTAATTCCATAAAATAAATGCATGAGTCAATCATATAATAATTTAGTCCTAACTCAGCAATGGAATTACAACTGATAAATTTAATCGGAGCAGCTGCGATCGCAATTTCTGATAGTATTCAAAATGCTGCAAAAGAAGCTACGGGGAATACAGCTTCTTTCCCGGCTGCGCTGGTGATTGTCGAGCGTTATCCTACAATTACAGTAGACTTGCTCGCACAATATTTACAGCTTTCACAATCTGGTGCAGCTAGATTGGTAGAGCGTCTGGTAAATCAAAATTTAGTTGAGCGTCATCAAGGAAATGACCGTCGTTTTGTTCATCTACAGCTTACATCTGATGGAAAAACGATGGTTGAGAAAGTTCAGCAGGCTAAGATTGCAGCGGTATCAAATTTACTGAAGCCATTGACAGCACAAGAGCAGCAACAATTGTTAAGTACTTTATCCAAAATGGCAGGACAATATAGTAATACTGAAGTTCTAGAAGAATATATTTGTCGTTTTTGTGATGTTAGTGAGTGTCCGTTACAAGTTTGTCAGGAAAGATTAGAAGCTTGGGAAAAGAAAGGTTAATTCTTTTATTTAATAATTAAATCATTTTGAAGGTGGGGATTTTTAATTAAATTATCAGGAAAATTACCAATTACCCATTACCAATCCCTAATTAGTTCTTAAAGCGGTAATCGGGTCTAATTTTGATGCGTTTCTGGCTGGAATTACACCAGCAATTAAACCGACCCCGGTAGATAAAATAAAAGCTACTCCAACTGAAGTTGGGGAAATAATAAATGGAAACTGAGCAACTGTAGCAACAGCGAAAGCAATTACAATTCCGGTTCCCATTCCAATTGCACCACCGACGGTAGAAATAACAACTGCTTCGGTCAAAAATTGAGTCAGAATTGCTGATTTGGTAGCACCTAAAGCTTTACGAATACCAATTTCTTTGGTTCTTTCTACTACAGAAACTAGCATAATATTGGCAATTCCGATTCCACCAACTATTAAAGAAATACCAGCAATTGCTCCGACCATAGTTGTTAATAAACCAGTTACTGTTGCTAGAGTTTCGAGAATATCAGCTTGGTTGGTGACGCGAAAATCGTCATCATTTGGAGACTGGATATTATGTCGCGATCGCAATAAATTTGTGATTTGAAATTCGGCTGCTGATAATTGTTCTTGGCTGCCATATTTTACATAAATACCATTAACAGAAATGCCAAACAATGAGTTATTACCAACGATTCTTGCGGACATAGTAGTTAAAGGAATATAAACAGCATCGTCTCTATCCATAGGACCTTGAGAACCTTTTGCTTCCATAACTCCAACTACTTGGTAAATTTCTCCCTGGATGCGAATTTTTTCACCAATTGGATTTACATACTTGGAGAATAATTTATTTTTTACTGTTGGAGCAAGAACCACAACCTGCTGACTTTCATCTAATTCATCTTGAGTAAAATATCTACCCCTGTCGGGAAAAGTGTTTCTAGTTTGGGGATAATCTAAATCAGTCCCGTAGACAGTAGTTGAAGCATTTTCGTCCCCATAAACAACTTGAACTCTACGCTGTAAATAACCAGAAACAGCTGATGCTGCTGGTGCTTCAGCAGCAATTGCTTTTGCATCTTCCCAGGTTAAAGTGCTACTAGAACCTTGTCCTTGACTGACGTTTCCACCTTTCGCTTCTCCAGCTAATACCTGTAGAACATCGGAACCCAATGATTCGATTTGTTCTTCTGTTGACTTTTGTACCCCTTGACCAATTGAGGTAATACCGATTACAGAAGCAATCCCAATAATCATTCCCAGCATAGTCAATCCCGTGCGTAATTTATTACTCCACAAAGATTGCAAAGCCATTGATAATATTTCAACATAAGAAATAGATTTTTTATAATTATTTGATTGC
The DNA here is from genome assembly GCA_937884685.1 of uncultured Calothrix sp. GTDB lineage: Bacteria > Cyanobacteriota > Cyanobacteriia > Cyanobacteriales > Nostocaceae > Rivularia. Next base: position 6,716 of record CAKZYM010001192.1, on the reverse strand, counting down.
ATGAGAGAGAGTAGGGAATAGGGAAGAATTTAGTATTTGTAGGGTGCGTTAGCAATTAACAATTATCAATTACCAATTACCAAATTTATTAATTACTTCTCGATGGTAATAAACCTCTTGGCTTAGATTTAGTTTCACCTGGAGTGGATAATAATATTTTTTCATCTCCAGTTAAACCAGATTTTATTTCAGTTTTATTTTTGACTACAACACCTGTTTGAATAGATTTGAATACAGGTTTATTGTCATCATTCAAAATATATACACCAGTTCCTTTCTCTTCTCTAACAACCGCGACTGTTGGAACAACCAGAGCATTATCTTTTTTTCCCACTTCAAATTCAGCTTCTACATTCATACCGGAACGTAGAAGATTTTTTTTCTCAGAAGTAATTTCTGCTGTGACTTCAAAGCTAGTTACATTTTGCTCTACAGTTGCTTGTGCAGCAATTTGCGACACTTTACCGATAAATACTTGATTTGGATAAGCATCTGTTTTGAAATTAACTTGTTGTCCAATACGAATTTTAGCTAAGTTAGATTCAGCAATATTTGCTACTAACTGATTATTTGTTGTTAAAGATAAAATAGAAGCAGAAAGACTCGAAGAAGTAGCCCCACCAGTGGTATTTGGAGTAACAAAAGAACCGGGTTCGGCATATATTTTGGTAATCACACCATCAAAAGGAGCGCGAATTACAGTATCGTTTATTTGAGCAAGAATGGTTTGTAAAGAACCTCTGGCTGAATTCACTTGTGCAAGAGCTTGATTAATATCTTCTTTTCTAGCACCAGCTTTAATCAAGTTGTAGGATTCTTGTAATTGTTTTACCTTTGCTCTTGCTTGTTGAATATCTTCTTGACGAGAGCCTATTTTTAGCAAATTTAAAGCTTGTTCTGCTTCTTTTACTTGAGTGAAAGCAGTTTCTCTATTGGTTTTATAAGTACTCAAATTTTGTCGAGATATTGCACCAGAATTAAATAATTGCTGATAACGATTTAATTCAGCTTCTGTTTGATTTAACGTTATTTTAGCTCGATTCAATCTTGCTTCGGCTTGAGCAATATCTTGAGGACGATTTCCCGCAATTAACTTATTTAAATTAGCTTCTGCTTCTTCTAATTGGGCTTTTGCTTGAGCAATTTCTTCAGAACGGTTTCCTGCTTTTAGTTTCTCTAAACTAGCTTCTTGGGATGCAATTCCTGCTTTCGCTTGAGTAAGTTGTCCTTGTAAATTTGAGTCATCCATATAGGCTAGAGTTTGCCCTTTTTTCGCAATATCACCTTCTTTAACCAACAAATTTTTAATTACACCAGCATTTTTCGGACTAATATTAATAGAACGTTCTGGCTCAATCTTGCCATTAGCGGTAATTGTAATTTTTAAATCTTGTCTTTCAACATTTTGCGTTGGTAATTGAGTTCTAGCTTCTCGGGCTGGTATCAATACAAAAAAACGCAAAGCAGTTAAACCCGTACCAACCAATAAAAATATTACTAATAGCTTCGCAAACAAACTATTTTTAATTGTTTTTATGATAGTTGGAGTAGAAATAGATAAATGTGACACGTTTTTTTACTATTAAATAAAAATTAAATAGTTGAGAATTTGACGATGTTCTGCGAAGCTTATTTAATAATGATAAATCATATAGAAAAACACAGAGAGGAAAAATAAAACTATTGTTTATTATTTCCAACTCTGTAATGATTCATGTATTGGAGCGATGTCAAGGAAACGCAAGGAATTTACTTACGAACTAACTGCATGAACTCTAGGTTTTTAACAGGGAGATTAGCTTAACTTTGGATATTTATCGGATATTTAAGCGATAACCTCCTATCCGTCTTCCCTGTCTTCCCTGTCTTTGACGTATCTCCTCTAATTTTTCATTTTGTTCATCAGTAAGGATACTAGTTAACTCGTCACGTTGCCATTTTTTTATAGCTTGTAACTTTCTGATGTCTCTTCTTGATAGATTCAAGGATTTTACAACTTCTCTAGGATTGCTTCCTTCTTCCATAGCTGCTTGTAAATCATCTATCTGGTCTGATGTGAGGATTTCACTCATTCGACTACGAGCTTCTTTCTGAAGTTCTCTGAGTTCTTCTTTTTGCTCGTCAGTGAAGTTCATACCAGGTAAATTAGGTACACCATATTCTGTTTGTACTCTAGCTGGTGCTGGTGGTCTAGATGGAATTTGCGCTTGGGAGATGCTTCCTGTTGTACCAAGGATTAGAGTTGTCATTAATGCAGAAATAAACTGTGCTTTCATAGATTCCCCTATGTAATTGATTACTATTGTTTTCAGTAGAAACTTTGCTTGATTTCCACATGTCAATCCTATGAAGAATCCATAAAAAGTACATGGTACTAGCGCTCTAATTCATTTTGGTACTTTAGTCCTAGATAATTATTCAGCAAATAGTACCAGAGTCTCTAGGAATTATAGAAAATTCAGAATACCTTAGAGAAGAATATAATATCCATATAATCCATTTATTATTTATAGAATAAATTATGATTAATAAATCAGTTAAATTACCAATAATTAATCAATTAAAATCATTCAAATCATTTAAATTATTACCCCATCATCCATTTCCTTTATTCGCTTATCTCGAATGGATACTGTTATCAATATGTTTACTAATTGAATTCCGAATACTTCATATTAGACCACCATTTATGCCTGAAAGAGAAATTCTTAATCCAGCATTAGTGATTACAGCATTATTACTCTTTGGAATTATGGGGCTAAGATTACCTAAAAATAAATTAATCAATAAATTTGTTTATACTTCCAGCGGTTTGATATTAATGTTGCTAGCAAACTATGGACTTGGTAAAGGTATTGGTTTTACTCCTATCTTTTTGCTTGTAATAGTGATTCGTAGTTGTTTAGTATTTGATTTTCATGGAAGACTATTAGTTGCTGGCTTATCTTGGATATATTTTATTTTTATTTTAAATATAAGTAGACCTTTGAATATAGTGAATCAACCACAAATATTAAATTCTGAGATTTTAAAAGAGATTGTTTTAAATTTACAAGTTACGGCAGCAGTATTATTTACTTTTGTATTGCTATTTGTATTACTATTAGTTAATGCTGTGATTTCCGAACGTGAAAATAAACAAAAATTAGTATTAGCTCACGAGCAATTAAGACAATATGTCCTCAGAATTGAAGACCAAGCCACATTACAAGAACGCAGTCGAATTGCAAGAGAAATTCATGACTCTATCGGACATTCTTTAACAGCACAAAGTATTCAACTTGAAAATGCTTTGCTATTTGTTGACTCTAATATTGATAAAGCTAAGAGTTTTTTAGTACAAGGCAAAAATATGGGTGCTAATGCTTTAAAAGAAGTCCGCTTTTCAGTATCGACTTTGCGCTCCGACCCATTAAAAGGTAAAAGTTTAGAAATAGCTATCAAAGATTTGTTTCAAAAGCTTCAATTACAATTTAAAATTCAGCCAAAATTTGATTTACAAGTTAACCAAATTTTATCTCCAGAAGTAAATTTAGCGATTTATAGGATTATTCAAGAAGCTTTAACAAATATTTCTAAACATAGTGATGCAGATTCCGTAATAATTGAAATCAAAACAGTTGATAATTCCTTATATCTGAACATTCAAGATAATGGTGTAGGCTTTAATCCCAAACAGAATACCACGGGTTTCGGACTTCAAAGTATGCGCGACCGTGCTAGTGCATTAGGTGGCAAATTTTATCTTAACAGCAAGCCTGGAGAAGGTTGCAGTATAATGATATTTCTGCCATTATCGGGGTTAGATTAATGGTTCGTCTTTTGTTAGTAGATGACCAAGAAATTATTCGTCAAGGTATTAAAAGTTTGTTAGAGTCGCAATCCGATTTTGAAGTCGTTGGAGAAGCAGCAAACGGAAAACAAGCAATATCTCAAGTTGAAGCTTTGCATCCAGATATGATACTAATGGATGTAAGAATGCCAATTATGGATGGTATCGCAGCAACAAAAGCAATTATTCAACAATTTCCATTAATCAAAATATTGATTTTGACAACTTTTGATGATGACGAATATATTTCTCAAGGAATGCAATTTGGTGCAAAAGGTTATTTACTCAAAGATACACCGTTAGAACCTTTAGCAAATGCAATTCGTTTAGTGTATGCAGGTCATACTCATTTAGGACCGGGTTTATTCGAGAAAATTATCACTTCTCCCCCCGAAAAAATAGAAAAACAACTCATTCCACCTCATCAGTTAGAAGAACTTACTCCCAGAGAAAAAGAAGTTTTATGCTTGATTAGTAACGGAGCAAACAATCGAGAAATTGCTCAGCAATTATTTATTTCCGAAAGAACTGTAAAAAATCACGTCACTAGTATTTTAACTAGATTAAATTTGAGAGATAGAACTCAAGCTGCTATTTTTGCTAATTCATTTAAACAGTTTTTAGAAAACTACTGAAGTTTAGCAGCCCCGAAGGTTGCATTAAATTTGCGACACCAAATAGCAGCCGATTGAAATTCTTCTAAATTGATATTTTTTGGAATCTCATAGCTTTGAGAACCACTATACTCTTGCAAAGAGGCAAGAATAACGTACTCACCCTCAGTAATGGGATAAGCAGGTGGTTTGGTTGAGCCAATCACATTTGGCAAACGATGTAAAATTACGACTAAATCTGGTCCTGTAGTAGAAGTTTTAAAAGCCGAGTCGAGTTCTAAAATACGCTTGCTGTCTTTCTCAACAATTCTGACAGTTCCAGAAGTCGGATGCTCTCCGTCTACAAAAGTTCCAGAACGCAGAATTTTAGATGTTTGTGTGGTTCCTTTTGTCAGAGAATTAGCAGGACTGGGACTAAGGGTGACTGATTTTTCGTCGGTTGGATCTGTTGTTTGACTAACGTTTTGCTGTTGAGTACAGCCAACAATCACAACAGCAACTATAAGTAAATCTGCGAAGAAAAGAAAATTACGTTTCATGGAAAACTCCCTAAACTTGTATTTTGTTTACTCTCAACTTGCACATTTTATAAACTTTATATAGCAAGTCTTTTAGCAAAAAATAAGAAAATTAACTTTCACCCCTAAATACTCACAATCTGAATCAAAATTTTCTTCACATCCTTGGTGGAATAATAAAAATGGTTGGAATAATATTCTCAACATTCCCGGGTCGCGTGTGGATCATCTTCGTTTAATTCTTCAACTTTTCGTATTTTCTAATTTAATTAAGCCTTGGCTAAAAATATTTAAAATACCTGAACTATATCAAGGCTTATTAAAGCTTCAAAGGATAATTAATTATTTCACAAATGGAATTTTCAGTCAGTTAGATTATTGGGATTTCTATTTTCCTCTGCCTAGAGTGATAAAAGAGGTTTATAGTTGTTATAGCAAACTTTGTAGTATAGTTTTTATTCATTAATCATATTCTAATAATAGACTCATAATCTATTCAGTTTTGTGGTTCATAATGAATCGAGAACGAATTAATTGTTGATTATGCAGTTTAATTAAAAATTCTGACATCAATATTTGTAATATTTTTACACTTTGGTTAGAGAATTACTATAGTATTTTTGTTCAAAATTAGCAAGTAAATTTTTAATAAGACCAGCATGCAATTTCTTTGACGTTATCAGGTCATAGCTTTATATTGGCATTTGATTCGTGCTTTTTCTCATGCATATTATATGATGTCTCAAAAAACTATTCTGAAAAAACAAAAATATTCGCTTGAGAAAAATACAAACAAAAGTATTTCAACAGCGAAAATTTCGATTATTATTCCTACTCTCAATGAATCACAAAATATTAAAGCTACTTTAGCTAGTACTCAAATTAGTACGAATGTAGAAGTGGTTGTGGTTGATGGTGGTTCCGAAGATAATACAGTAGAAATTGTAGAATCTCTGGGTGTGAAAGTTATTACAGGTGATAAAAATCGCGCTCGTCAGATGAATATAGGAGCAATGAATGCATCTGGTGATATTTTGCTGTTTCTCCATGCTGACACGCTGCTACCTGCTGATTTTGACATCATGGTTCGCGAAGCGCTCCAAGACCATTCAACTGTAGCAGGTGCGTTTGCTTTGCGAATAAATGCACCCGATATAAGCTTACGATTAGTCGAATGGGGAGTAAAATGGCGTTCAAAATTGTTTAAAATGCCCTATGGCGACCAAGCTATTTTTATTACTAAAGAAAAATTTAATCAACTTGGTGGTTTTCCCGAATTAGCTATTATGGAAGATTTTGAGCTAATACGTAATTTAAACAAGACAGGTAAAATTACTTTTATTCTAGTGCCAGTTATTACTTCACCACGTCGCTGGTTGAAGAAAGGAATTTGGCAAACTACTTTAATAAATCAAATTGTAATAATTGCTTACTTTATAGGGGTTTCACCAGAAAAAATCCGCAGTTGCTATCGTGGAGAAAAACTAATTAAGCATTAAGCTGATTCTCAGGTTGATGACTTAAGTTAAGAGTTAGGAGTTAAGAGTTAGAAGTTAGGAGTTAGTAGTTAAGAGTTAGTAGTTAGGAGTTAGGAGTTAAGAGTTAGGAGTTAAAAACTTTAACCTTTTACTGAAATATTTTAGATTTTGCGGAAAGTTTGGGGTGTAGATTTTCTTCCCCCAAAACGCATCCTCGACGGATTTTGGATTAAATATTGATTGGTTTCAAGCAAGAACGTTTTAACTATGGAAA
>CAKZYM010001191.1 GCA_937884685.1 uncultured Calothrix sp. | reverse complement strand
GAAACTTGACGGGGAGATGTTCTTCCCATTCCCCGTTTTCAAGAGGGAATAAGAACTTCCCATTCCCCATTTTCAATTAATAAAGAGAAACTTACTTTTTCGCTTCAATTGCTGTTCTGAGGTTTCCATTATGTTGGGTAAGGAGCTTATTGCCTTGTTCTTTGTCTAAACCAGTTTCATGCATCAAAATTGCTAACTTGACCCATTTACCGCTATTTTCGAGTAAAGCGCTGGCAGCTTCGCGACCTAAACTAGTCAAATCTTGCAAAATCCTTAAAGCCCTATCCTGTAGCTTCCGATTTGTTACCGCGACATCTACCATACGATTACCGTAAACTTTACCGAGTTTGACCATGACACCGGTAGAAAGGATATTCAAAGCCAATTTGGTTGCGGTACCGGCTTTAAGACGAGTGGAACCGGCTAATATCTCTGGACCTGTAATTAAACGAATATCAACATCCGTTTCGACACTGACTTGCGACGATGGGACGCAAGCGATAAATACGGTAGTAGCACCCCGGCTTTTCGCTGCTTTGATAGCTCCGTGGACGAAAGGAGTGGTTCCACCTGCGGTAATACCTACAACAACATCAAGCTGGGTAACGTCTCGTTGAGCCATCGCTGTTTCACCGTCTTCAGCGCGGTCTTCCAAGTCTTCAGAACTGCGTACCAATGCACCAGCACCACCAGCGATTATACCTTGAACTAATTCTGGGGGAGTGCAAAAAGTCGGCGGACATTCAGCAGCATCCAATACTCCCAATCTCCCCGAAGTACCAGCACCGACATAAAACAAGCGTCCACCTTTTTCAAGACTTTGGGCTGACAAATCAATAGCTTTTGCTAAATCTTGTTTGACTCTAGCAACCGCAGCAACTGCTTTTGCATCTTCACGATTAAACAGTTCAACAAATTCTATGCTACTTAGCTGGTCTAAATTAAGACTATCAGGATTAACTTGCTCAGTTAATAAATGTCCGCGCTCTTGCAAATCAGTCATGTGTTTTTTATCCTTGATTAATGCCAAATCGATTTTGGATTTTAGATTTTAGATTTTGGATTTATTTAAGTAGGTGGACAAAAATATTTACCGTTATTGTTCGCTGTGCGAAGCAATCCTAGCCCTTGCGATTGCTATCTCCCTCCGGGAGAGGCTACGAAGACCGTTTCACTCGTAATGACATTGTGTAATTCATTTTGTTTAACTACTTATAGTCAAATCAAAATTATTGTAGAGACGTGATTATGTCACGTCTCTACATCTAAAATCACAAATTCTTGAATCTTACAACAATCCTTCCAGTTTGCGACGGATATTGTCTAGTTCGGAATTTGACATTTCTTCAGACGCTTCAACTTTTGGTTCGGTAGGAGTCGAACCGTCTTCTCTCCAATCAGTTTCATCAACGTTTTGTTCTGGAGGAACAACTAATTCACCGTTGATAGGAACGATTTCATAGTCATAATCAGCACTTTTACAAAACTGCTTGATTTCTTCTATATCCATTGCTTCAACTGTGGGAGTGGGGAAATCCTGCGCTTCAAGCATCAACGCAAAACGAGTAGCGTCATCTTCGGATTCAAACATCAGCACTTTATTGCGGTTATCAATCCGAATTGTATGAATTCCCTCATTTTCTGTACGGGCATTAAAGATTAACACAAAAACGCGCCCCATCTGTAATCACCTGTCCTTTTGTTTGGGTTCTATCCATATTAAAGTTCTAGGAAGCACTTGGGGGAAAGTCGAGGTAATAATTCTCGCTTTCTTAACATTTTCCTGAATTCACGTTTATTTTTACGGGAATATAAACAGGTTGCTTAAACTGTGGTACCGTTTCAATTTTAATTATTCTGACTTAGTTTTTGATAATTACTGCTATAACGACGGTTTAACCAACTTTGTTCCAGAAAAACACATTTATAGCGTTCTGATGCTTTTTGATACTTTTCATTTATTATGGTCGGTTCGTTGTTCGCGAAACTGCTGGAAAAGTAGGACTGGTTCGTTTCTAAAATCTGTCGGAATTTGTGAAATAAAACACTAGTACTATGCCAAGAAAACTCGCAAATTTTTCTATTCCTTACTCCCTATTCCCCTAGTAATTAAGGGATTGTTCTATCACTAAATTGATTAAGGTTCAAAGAAAGCGAGTTATCCTGGAAAGGTTTATGGCTAAAAAAGCGTTCCTGAAATGATATATCGATGCATTGGTTGTATCGGCTAAAGTCAGAATTAATATTTCTATGACCAAATCTTCTTCTACTAAAAAATGCTATAAATCTGAAAAGCCCAAACGTTTTTGGTTGTTGGTGCTTAGTCGTGGTGGATTGGCTATAGGTGGTTTATTAATTGTAGGGATTTCTGTAGGTACATGGAGATTACAAAGTTTTATTCAACAAGATTTAGCTCCTTTAGTAGAAAAAAATCTCGCCAATATTATTGACCGTCCGCTTGAGTTGGGGGAAGTCAAGGGTTTTTCACTTTCTGGGGTCAAATTTGGAGCTTCGGCTATTCCAGCCACAACAGGAGACCCGGATAAGGTTAAAGCTGATGCGATAGAAGTTGGATTCGACCCGCTACAGTTATTATTTAATAAAAAACTAAAGCTAGATGTAACTTTAGTCAACCCGGTTGGTTATGTCGAACAAGATAACCAAGGACGCTGGATTACTACAAAAATTATTCTACCGGATGAACCCGGACCGATTGATATAGAAGTAGATAAGGTCAAGTTACGGAATGGAAATGTAGCATTAAAGCCTTTTGTGGAGAATAATCAAGCTGTTTCTCCCCAGGTGGTTTTTGACAAACTTGATGGTTATGCGAAATTTATCGATAATTATCAATTGGTTCGGTTTGAAGTAGGAGGACAACCGGGACGTATTGGTAATGTTTTGGTGAAGGGAAAGGTAAATTTAAAGAATAAAGCGGGTAATTTACAGTTACAAGCAGAAGATTTATTAGCTTCAGAAGTTACTCCTCTTGTTAATCTACCAGTTAAGTTGAAAGGGGGAAAAATAAATGGTGATTTACAGGTAAAATTACCTGGTGGAGAAAAACAACAGCCTTTACTATACGGTAATGCTCGGGTCGAAGGGTTAAATTTTCAAGTAGCCCGAATGCCAAAACCACTGGTTAATTCTCAAGGTAATTTGAGACTTGATGGTAGGAAACTAATATTAAATGATGTAGTTACCAGTTACGGTAAAATTCCTTTGAGTGGTGGTGGTACGATTGATTTTAATAAGGGTTACAATTTGACTGCTCGGGTCAATGCAGTCAGCGTCAACGATACTTTAAAGACTCTAGAAATTCAGTCACCTTTACCAGTTGGTGGGGTTGTTAAAGGTGATTTATCGATGACGGGGGCTATTACTAAACCTGTTATTTCTGGTGTTGTATCTACGATAAAACTTGGGATTGTTGACAAGGTAAAAGTCAAAACGGCTAGCACTAAGTTTGATTTTGTGACAGCCAATTCAACGGTTAATTTTAGCAATATTCGCGGTACTGCTGCTGTTGGTGGAGATGTTCGAGGTGGGGGAAGAATTTTAATTGGTGATGACAATATAGGTCGAAAAACTCAGGTTAATTTTAATTTTCGGACGGGTAATGCACCGGGAGATAGTTTAGCTAAAGTTTACGATATTCCCACAGCTTCGTTTCAAGTTGGGAAAGTTGCAGCTACAGCTACTTTGAGCGGGACACCGGAAACTCTTCGGACGTTAGTAAAATTTAATGCACCACAAGCGACTTACCCAGCAACTGGAGAAGTAATAGTCAATCGCGATCGCAGTTTAGACTTCCGCGATGTAAACCTTGCTGTAGCTGGAGGAACGGCTTTAGCGACCGGTAGTTGGAATCAGCAGCGCTGGCAGGCTGTAGCGAATACTAGGGGTATAAAAATCAATCAGTTTGTCAGTAAGGAACAGTTAGAAAAGATAAATCTTGGTAGCGCTAATTTTAACGGTAAAGTTATTGTTTCGGGTACTTCAGCACCATTTAAAGTTGCTCAAATCCAAACTGAAAACGCCAATATTGGGGTTGCTAGAGGTACGATTGCGGTTAATTCGGTCAAGTTTGACGAACAAAAGTTTTCTGCGGATTTAGTAGCTTCTCGGGTTCAAGTAGGTAATTTATTCAAAGACACCAGTTTACCTATAAATGGCCCTTTGAGCGGTAGATTTCAAGTCTCGGGAAACACGGATAATTTCGATACTAAAAATCTGCGGATTCAAGGTGATGCTAGTTTAGCTACCGCTGGGGGAAGAATTACAGCTAATAATATCAAAGTTAAAGATGGGGTTTATTTAGCTAGAGTTCGAGCAAATAGCGTAAATTTACAGCAGCTATCTCCACAAATACCAAAGTCGTTTAAAGGAAAGTTGAACGGAGACTTTGACGTTGCTGGTTCTTTGGATTCCTTTGCTCCGGAAAGTATAGTAGCGACGGGTAAGGGTGAGATAAAAACCCCTGGTGGTGTAATTACAGCGAGCAATATTCAAGTCAAAAATGGAATTTATTTAGGTCAAGTAGGGGTAAATAATGTTCGGTTTCGGGATTTGTCGGAGCAGGTTCCGGAGTCGTTTACGGGAAGATTAACGGGTAAATTTAATCTTGCTGGTTCTTTAGACTCTTTTGCTCCGGAGAGCTTAATTGTTTCAGGTGATGCTAATTTAAATACTGCTGTTGGTAAGATTGCTGCTCGGGATATTGAGTTTGCTAAGGGACAGTATCGAGCGAAGGTTGGGGTAAATAATATAGATGTACGTCAATTATCACCACAAGTTCCTCAATCGTTTCCAGGAAAGTTGACAGGGACATTTAACATTGCTGGTTCGACAAAATCCGTTGAGGATTTAACTGTATCGGGAAATGCTTCGATAAATGCTGCTGGTGGTAAAATTTTAGCGTCGGACATTGCGATTTTTAATGGCAGATATCAAGCCAAAGTTGCCACGAATAATTTATTAGTCAGACAATTATCACCGAAAATTCCTCAAGCTTTTCCAGGAAGATTGACAGGTAAATTCAATGTAGCTGGTTCGGTAAATTCCTTTGAAGATATTGATTTATCTGGAAATGCTTTAATAAATACCGGTAATGGAAAGATTACAGCGTCGAATATTTTAGTTAATCAAGGAAAGTATCGAGCGGTTGTTGATGTCAATCAATTAAGGTTACGAGAACTAGCACCACAGCTACCGGAAATTTTAGCTGGGGGATTAACTGGTAGATTTGATATCGCAGGTTCGATAAGTTCTTTTGAAAATATCAATTTAACTGGAAATGCTGCGATAAATGCTGCTGGTGGAAAAATTACAGCGTCAAACATCGGAGTTAATAACGGACGCTATCAAGCAGTTTTAAATGTAGCAGGTGTTGAATTAAATAAGTTAAATCAACGCTTAAAAGGTAAATTTGCTAGTAATTTACAAGTTGCAGGAAATTTGAGAAACCCCAGTTTGGCTGATATCCGAGCTAACGGTCAAGTGCAGTTTTCCCAAGGAATTCCTGGATTTGAAAAACCGATTAATGCGGTAATTGCTTGGACGGGAAATAAGTTAAGAATTGAAAAAGCAGCCGCACCAGGTTTAAATATAAGCGGTGATATTTTCGCAAATGCAAAAGGTGCGGGGATACCTCAAATTACGCAATTAGATTTGAATGTCCAAGCTAGGAATTTTGATTTACAACAGTTACCAGTAGAAGTTTCAAATACGGTTAATGTTGCTGGTAAAGTTGATTTTGACGGTAAAATTACTGGTAAATTACCTTTACCGAATGTGATAGGAAGAGTAGCATTAAAAAATTTCGTAGTTAATAATGTAGCTTTCGAGCCAGTTTTGGCTGGAAACGTCAAATCGGAACAAGGAAAAGGTTTGCAGTTAAATATTGCGGGTAAACAAGATAAAATAGCAATTAATCTAAATAAGAATAATCAACCTAAATCTTTTGTAGTCAAACAAGGTGCAGCGTTAGCATCCGGTCAATCTCAAGGAGATATTTTAGCATTAAATATAAAAGCATTTCCTTTGCAGTTATTGAAACTGCCATTACCGGTTAATCGATATCTTGGTTCTGGTAAAATTGGCGGAATATTCACTGGAAATCTACGATTAAATCAAAAAACTTTTGCAACTGCTTCGGGAAATATTGTCGTTCAAAATCCAGAGATTGGACGTTTGAAAGGTGATAAGTTAATTGCCAATTTTAATTATAACGGTAAAAAACTTAGGATTACCAAAGGAGAATTTTTCAAAGGAGAAAGCAGCTATATAGCTGCGGGAACGGTTACTCAAACAGATGCTGCACCGGAAGTAAAAGGTAAATTGAGCATCAAAAAAGGAAGAATTCAAGATATTTTAACCGCATTACAAATATACGAATTAGAAGATATCCAGCGGGGTTTAGAAGAACCTACCTATAATAAATCCAGCGAACTCGAAACAGTTGAAGTAGGTATTCCAAACGGAGACTTAATAACTCAACTGCGGAGGTTCTCAGAAATTCAAGCATTATTAGAAAAACAGAAACAACAGCGACGTGATGCTTCCCCTTTTCCTGAATTAGTGAATTTAAAAGGAATCTTCAATGCAGAAGTTAGTGTAGACACAACTAAAAATAAAGAAATAACCAGTCAGTTTGATATCGAAGGTGAAAACTTTACCTGGGGAACCGAGGAAGACCCAGAACGTTATGAAGCAAAAAAAGTCATTGCTCGGGGTGGTTTTGAAAATGGAATTATCAGATTCACACCGTTACGAATTGAATCTACAAATAGACTTGCGAGCTTTAGTGGTGCAATTGGAGGTGACGAACAGTTCGGTAATTTAAAAGTAGAAAACTTCCCTTTAGAAATATTAAATAGCTTTGTAAATCTACCAATAGGATTAACTGGTAATCTTAATGGTAAAGCAGCAATAGCAGGTAGTCTTGAGAATCCTTTAACTAAAGGAGAATTAACAGTCACAGATGGAACATTAAATCAAAAAGGAATAAAATCAGCAACAGCAAGTTTTAGCTATAGCAACGGACGCTTAAACTTTGCTAGTAACGTGTTAGTGAATGATGCCGAACCAGTTGATATTAATGGTAGTATTCCCTATAAATTACCTTTTGCTTCAGTTAATCCCGAAAGCAATCAAATTAATTTAGATGTCAATGTTAAAAATGAAGGGCTAGCTGTTTTAAACTTATTGAACAACCAAGTCCAATTTGAACAAGGTGAAGGAGAAGTAAAATTAACAGTACGAGGAACTTTTATATTACCAGAAGTCAACGGAATAGCTACTGTTAATAATGCCGTATTTTCCGCTCAAGCTTTACCAGAAAAACTTACAAACGTAACGGGACAAGTAAAGTTTGATTTCGATACTATAGCGGTAAATAATCTTCAAGGAGATTTTAGTAAAGGCAAAGTAATTGCAAAGGGTGATATTCCGATATATAACGATGAATCTATTAAAATTAATAATCCACTTTCCGTAACATTAGATAAATTAGCAATAAATCTCAAAGGACTTTATCAAGGTGGTGTTGGAGGCAAAATCTTGATTAAAGGTGCTGCATTGAATCCAGTTATCGGCGGAAAAATTAATTTAGAAAATGGTTTAGTATCCTTACCAGAAGGTGAAGTAGAAAATACAATTGATAGTAGGAAGAAAAATAAACTTGTACAACTAAATAAACAAATTAATCAAGAAGAAAATGCAAGAGGAAGATTTGAGAATTTCAACTTAACTTTAGGGGAACAAATCAGAATAGAACGTCCTCCAATTATTAGTATGCAAGCAAGTGGAGATTTAGTAGTAGATGGCACATTTCGCAATCCCATTCCAGTAGGAACTTTGAAATTGAAAAAAGGAGGAGTGAACTTATTTACTACTCAATTTAATTTAGACCGTGGTGAAGAGAATACCGCCACATTTATCAAAAATCAACCACGCGACCCAGTTTTAGATATTAGTTTATTTGCTAAAGTATTAGATGTAATTCAAAGTTCGGATTTCAATAGAGCCAATGCTACAGGTTTAGCAGCATTAGAAACAGTACGTGTAGAAGCAACTGTCAAAGGTTCTGCTAGTAAAATTGACAATAATCTAGAATTACAAAGCAGTCCAGCACGTAGCGAAACGGAAATTGTCGCTTTATTAGGAGGTGGATTTGATTGAAAAGGAAGAGGTAGTTCTTCTGTTTGGCTACTAATTATTGCAGTTTCCGCAGTTTTAGGTATTTTAGAATCAGCGTTTAATGAAATTGGGACTGCTTTCGGTTTAGATGAACTGCGAATATTTCCAACAATTATTTCCGATAATCCAGGCGCAGGAAACAGTAGTTCTAGTGTAGAATTAGCAGCAGAAGCAGGAGTTGATATAACCGATAAAATTTCAGTTTCCGCTTTAAAGATTTTAACAGCAGATGACCCATTCCAATTTGGTATTAATTATCGATTAAAAGATAAAATTCGTCTTCGCGGTTCTACTAATTTTGATGATGATAATCGTGCTGTAATTGAATATCAAAGAAGGTTTTGACAATTATCAGTGAACAGTGAACAGTGAGCAGTTATCAGTTATCAGTTATCAGTGAACAGTGAGCAGTGAGCAGTTATCAGTGAATAATTTATAATTAACAACTAACCACTAACAACTAACCACTAGCAACTAACAATTAACAGCTAACAGCTAACAGCTAACAACTATTTATGAAAAGAAATATTGGTTTTCTACTGTTGATATTGGTAGGTGTTGGGGTTGCAATACTTTTTAGTAATAATTTTTTTGGTGAATCCCAAGAACCTATTGCTATTAATAGTATTCAAATAGAAACTCCACTACCTCAAGAAGAATCTATAGCAGCGGAAATAGAAACTCAATCTCAACAAACTATAAAAACGAATATTCCACAAGTTGATTCGGAAAGATTGTTCAGCAACTTGAAACAATTGAGCATTCAGCGTTATACAGCTTCCGAACGCAGACGTACTCGTGATTATATTATCAATGAACTCAAAAAGCAGGGTTGGGAATCTTCTTTGGAACGGTTTCAAAGTGGTATTAATGTTTTTGCTGAGAAACCCGGAACTGACAGCAAAGCAGGAGCAATTCTGTTAGCTGCTCATTACGATACAGTTTTAAATTCTCCTGGTGCTGATGATAATGCTAGCGGTGTTGCTGTATTGCTGGAAATTGCTCGATTATTTAATTCCGTTCCGACTCCAAGAACTTTACAATTAGCTTTTTTTGATATTGAAGAAGCTGTTTTGTTAGGTAGTCGTGCTTTTGCTAATAATACGGCCCGGTTTCAAAGCATACGTGGTGTAATTGTTATGGATATGGTCGGTTACGCTTGCTATACAAAAGGTTGTCAAAAAACTCCTTCTGGTTTTCCCATAAATGTAACCAGCGATAAAGGTGACTTTTTAGCAGTGGTAGGTGATACCGAACATTTACCTTTACTAAATACTTTTAAAACAATCAATAAATCACCTGAATTACCACCAGTATTTACCTTACCAGTTCCCTTAAAAGGTGTTTTGACACCCGATGTTTTACGCAGCGACCATGCACCATTTTTGATTCAAGGAAAAGGAGCTTTATTAGTCACCGATACAGCTAATTTACGTAGCTCTTTTTATCATCAACCAACCGATACTCCTGCTAATATTGAACGCGATTTCTTTGCAGGTGCAGCCCAGTTAATTGTTAACGTGACCAATTCTTTATTATCGGGTACCGGTAGTTTGGAAACTCCGAGTGGAAATGGGTAGTGGGTAATTGCGGTTTGGTAATTAGTTAATAATTAATAACTGATATAGCGTTTCCTAGGCAAATGAAGTACAAACATAGCTTTTATATCAAGACAAGCAGCTTTAAAGATGTACCTTACTACATTGAAAAACGCTATAACTGTTCACTGTTCACTGTTCACTGTTCACTGATAACTGATAACTGTTCACTGTTCACTGATAACTGTTCACTGTTCACTGTTCACTG
>CAKZYM010001190.1 GCA_937884685.1 uncultured Calothrix sp. | reverse complement strand
TTACGAATAAGATTGCTAAAAAGCGTAAAATTACGCATATTCTGTTTCAGGTAAAGATAGCTTTAATATTTAACAATTTAAGTGAAATTGCTCATCTATTATTAATTATGTTCGTGAATGCCTAAATAAAATTAACTAAATATCACTAAATATATGAATCATAATGTTAATTATGTTATTTCACGAACGTTTTAGGGAATCATACAATCAAGCTTGATATGAAAATTAGGCTGATGCTGATTGTGTGGATTAAAAGATAATGATGTCGTTACTAAATATAGATTTGAGCTTTACGTACTTACTAGCACAAAGTAGCTCTGGTTCTGGTGGTGCAGGAGGAGGATTGAGCTTAATTATTGGGCTTGCAACCTATGTATTCTCATCCTACTGCTTATACGTTATGTTTCAAAAGTTAAACTATCCAAATCCTTGGTTTGGATGGGTTCCCTTTTTGCAAAATTGGGCAATGCTTGAAGCAGGAGACCAATCACCTTGGTGGATAATTGGACTTTTTATTCCTTTAGTAAATATTGTAGCTGCTATTTACTTATTAATTGCTTTCATAAATATGGTTAAGAAGCTAGGTAAAAATCCTTGGTTCATTCTATTAATGCTTATTCCTTTGGCTAACTTTGCTGTGATGTACTACTTTGCACTGATGTAGTCAAATTGAATTAATCATTTCATAGAATAATATAAAAACTTGGTTTATGCGACAACCAGGTTTTTTTTATGTATGGCAATTCAAAAGTAAAACAAAGATATTTCTTCTGTTTCCCAGTCCCTATTTTTTATGTATCATTCTTAAATCAAAATTTATATAATCGCATTATATTTGTAGCTGACCTAAAAATTACTATTTTTTTTTATTAGATTTTAAGCTGCATTTTTAGTATTTATAAATATCAAAAAATTTCATTAAACATCAATATTAATGTATTTTTTGTAGCTTAGATTCTTGAGCAACAACTAGTAAAATCACAAAAGATTGATATCTGGTTTGAGTAGTTGTTTAGCCAAGATAATGACATTATTAAATTTAGACTGGAGTTTCGCTTATCTACTTGCACAGATTAGCTTTAGTTCTAACTCAGAATTATTTTTCTGGCTTGCAGCCTATATATTCTCGTCCTACTGCTTCTACATGATGCTTAAAAAGCTGAACTATGAAAATGCTTGGTTTGCATGGGTTCCTTTACTTGACATGTGGATAATATTTAAAGCAGGAGACCAGTCACCTTGGTGGGTTATAGGGTTTTTCATTCCCTTTGTAAATATTGTTGCTGCTATTTGCTTTTTTATTGCTTACATAAATATTGTTAGAAAGCTAGGTAAAAATCCTTGGTTGATTCTACTGATGATTATTCCTTTTGTTAATTTTGCCGTAATGTTCTACTTTGCATTAATGTAGTTTAATAATTTCAAAATAAAATTATAACTTGGTTAATTTTGAAACCAGGTTTTTTCTTTGTAATCATCAAAACACTTTTTACTACATATTCTTAAATCACAATTTCCGTAACCAGAGTAAGCTAAGGAACAGCAGTATAGTTGTAGCTGTCCTATTGTGAAGGGAATATTGCTGGGGGTGAAACTGTGTTTTTTAGTATTGTTATTCCGACTTACAATCGCAAACCGATTTTAGAAAAGTGTCTCAAAGCTTTGGAAGTACAAAGTTTGAGCCAGGATGTGGTGACAGATTACGAAATTGTTTTGGTAGATGATGGTTCCACTGACGGAACTTTGGAATGGTTGTCAACATCCAAAGAAGAATTTCCCCACGTCCGGATATTCGAGCAGGAGCATATGGGACCTGCTGCGGCACGGAATTTAGGTGTAGAAAAAGCGAAAGGCGATACAATTATTTTTATTGATAGCGATTTAGTAGTTACAGAAACTTTTTTACAAGCTCACGCAGATGCGCTGACTGAGTGACAGGAGAAGTTAGGAAGTGACAGGTTTTTTACTTATGGTGCGGTAATTAATACCGCGAATTTTGATAATCCGACATCAGAACCTTATAAATTAACCGATTATTCTGCTGCTTTTTTCGCGACGGGAAACGTAGCTATTCCTAAGCATTGGTTGGAGAAGGCTGGACTATTTGATACTGGTTTTCAGCTTTATGGTTGGGAAGATTTAGAATTAGGGGTGAGGCTGAAAAATTTGGGTTTAAAGTTAATAAAATGTCCGAAAGCTGTAGGTTATCATTGGCATCCAGCTTTTGATTTAGACCAGATTCCGAATTTAATTGATAAAGAAATTCAACGCGGACGTATGGGAGTTTTGTTTTATCAAAAGCATCCAACTTGGGATGTGAGAATGATGATTCAAATGACTTGGTTACACCGTTTGCTTTGGGGTATTTTATCTTTGAATGGTGCCTTGAACGAGCGGACAATGAGTCCTTTGTTGAGACGATTAATTAAAGCAGGGAAACCGCAATTAGCTTTAGAACTAGCTCGGGTTTTCTTGAATTGGTATAACGTTCAAGGTGTTTATGCTGCTTATAGGTCAGCGGAACAAGAACATAAGTTTAGTTAGAAAAATAATTAGCGATAATAAAAACCCGGTTTCTTGAAGGAATCGGGTTTTTATTGCTTCTAAAACTGTTCGCGATTTTCTAATTACTTTTAATAGGAATCTCAATCCAAAATTCGGTTCCTTCTCCAGGTTTTGTTCGATATTTGAGAGTACCGTTATGCTTATTAGTAATAATTTGATAACTTATAGATAGCCCCAATCCTTGACCTTTACCAACAGGTTTACTTGTAAAGAAGGGGTCAAACACTCTTGAGTCAAATTCTCGTGGAATACCTATTCCATTATCAGCAATTTTGATTAAAAGATTATTTTTGCAGGAAATTTCAGTAATAATGCGAATTGCAGGAAATATAATATTATTGTTTTCTGACTGTATTGATTTTTGTTCAGAGTTAAATTTTTCTTCCAAAGCGTCAATTGCATTAGATAGTATACCGAAAAAAACTTGATTTATTTGTGCTGCATAGCATTCGACTTGCGGTATTTCTCCATACTCTCTGATAATTTTGATTTCAAAGTGTTTTAATGTTGTATCTAATCTATGTTGCAACAGAAGAATAGTATTATCTATACCTTCATGAATATCAACTAATTTTGTCTCAGCCTCATCTAATCGAGCAAAATTGCGTAAGGATAAAACCAAATTTTTAATCCGTTTTGCTCCTACATCCATCGAAGATAGTATGCTGGGTAAATCTTCAGTTAAGAAATCACTATCTATTTCGTCAGCTTTATTTTGAATTTCTAGATTAGAATCTGGATATTCTTGCTTGTAAAGAGATAGCAAATCAAGCAAATCATGAACATAAGCACCAACGTGTTTAAGATTTGCATAAATAAAGTTGACTGGGTTATTAATTTCGTGAGCAATTCCAGCAACCATTTCTTCTAGGCTGAGCATTTTCTCACTTTGAATAAGTTGAATTTGATTTTTTTTAAACTTACCTAAATTATCAGCTAATTCTTTATTTTTATAACGTAAATGTTTTTCTACTATTTGGCGATGAATTATATTCTGTTTCAAGTTAATTAGATTAACTCTTGCCTCTAATTGACTGATTATTTGAATACTTAATGTTTGTAAAGATTGGATTCTTTCTAAGCTGATATTTCGCGGTTTATTATCAATAACGCATAAAGTTCCAATTGCAAATCCATCAGGTGTTACTAGAGGTACGCCAGCGTAGAATATAACATTAGGCTCCGATACTACTAACGGGTTATCAGCAAATCGCTCATCTTCTTCAGCATTAGGCACAATAAATACGTCTTGTGTCTGACATATAGCATGAGCACAAAAAGCTAATTCTCTTGGTGTTTCTGTCGCTTCTAAACCAAATTTTGATTTAAACCACTGACGATTTTTGTCAACCAAACTGATTAACGCAATAGGAGTATGGCAAATTTTTGCAGCTAAAGCCGTTAAGTTATCAAATGCTGCTTCTTCTTGAGTATCTAAAACTTGATATTTGATAAGAGCTTGGAGCCTATCTTCCTCGTTTTCAGGTAATGGTGGTAGATTCATTTATGCCCGATAAAATAATATCTGAATTAAAAAAATAACTGACAATTAATGACAATTAAAATTCGAGCTTACTTTTGCTTGTTGTTAATCGCAAACAGCACAAACACTTAAATTCGGTTTTCCACCTCAAACACGGCATTTTTATGTGGTAGATTAGAAAAGTTTTCTAATCTCGCACATCTAGGAATTCGGGTGTTTCCGGTAAGGAAATGCAACTAGATGGAGGTTTAACCCGAATAGGAGAAAAATATGCCTGTTGTTTCGTTGGCTCAGATGATGGAGTCGGGAGTTCACTTCGGACATCAAACCCGGAGATGGAACCCCAAAATGTCTCCTTATATTTACACTTCTCGTAATGGAGTACATATCATTGACTTGGTGCAAACTGCCCAGTTAATGGAAGATGCATATAGCTATATGCGGACTCAAGCAGAACAAGGTAAAAAGTTTCTGTTTGTTGGTACAAAGAGACAAGCTGCGGGAATTATCGCTCAGGAATCAAGTCGCTGTGGTGCCCACTATATTAACCAGCGCTGGTTGGGTGGAATGCTCACTAACTGGACGACTATTAAGACAAGAGTAGACCGTTTAAAAGACTTGGAACGTCGCGAAGAAAGCGGTGCGCTAGATTTACTTCCGAAGAAAGAAGCTTCAATGCTGCGTCGGGAGCTATCCAAGTTACAAAAGTACCTCGGTGGGATTAAAACCATGCGTAAAATCCCTGATGTGGTAATTATTGTGGATCAGCGCCGGGAATATAACGCAGTTCAGGAATGTGAAAAGCTGGGATTGCCTATTGTGTCTATGTTAGATACCAATTGCGACCCGGATGTAGTGGATATTCCTATTCCAGCTAACGATGATGCTATCCGTTCTATTAAGTTGATAGTTGGTAAGTTAGCTGACGCTATCTACGAAGGTTATCACGGTCAAGTAGCTGGTGATGACGATTATGAAGACTACGAAGGTGCTGAAGACGATTACGATTACGAAGATAGCAGCGAATTCAGCGAGTCTTCTGAAGCTTCATCAGAAGATAGTGGAGAGCAAGAAGGAGAATCCACTCAAGGATAAGGTGTAAATAATCTTATCAATTCAAGAGTGAAGAAAAAGTAGAAGTAGGCTATAAATATTGAAACTTTGAAGACTTCCGTACCAAATGTCAAACGATTTTGGATTTACGATTTTAGATTTTAGATTGTCCCCTTAAATAAATTTAGGGGCTTGGGTGATACCGGGATTAATAGTCTAAGCCTCACCTGACCGGCGAATGCAGCATGTCCTGCCTTAAACTCACCCGACCAGTGAACGTAAGCGTGTCCGATAGGACATAGGACACCCGCAAGATTATTTCCTGCTTTTGAAACGTTCTTGCTTGAAACCATTTATAATCCAAAATCCAAAATCCAAAATCTAAAATTCTTTGGGTCATTATTTAAAGCATATTGAGGGCTGGGTGTTTTAGGTGAATATTTGAATTTAAATTTGAATTTGATTTCTCTGAAAATATCACAGTCCTTGACTGCTCCTGCTTTTTACTTGTCTACACCTAAGATGCTTACGAATAATTTAAGCCAAACCATAAAAAATATTTCTGAGTATCTCACAGCTAAGTAATATAGAAATACTCAATATCCGAGAGCAATTTAAACTATCAGTTAAGTAGAAATTGAGGCAACATGGCGGAAATATCTGCAAAATTAGTCCAAGAGTTACGTAAAAAAACCGGCGCTGGTATGATGGATTGCAAAAAAGCGCTGAAAGAAACCGAAGGTGACATCGAAAAAGGTGTTGAATGGTTAAGGCAAAAAGGTATTGCTGGTGCAACCAAAAAAAGCGACCGCATTGCTGCTGAAGGTTTGATTGATACGTTTATCAACCCAAATGGTCAGGTAGGTGTATTAATAGAAGTCAACTGTCAAACTGACTTCGTTGGTCGTAATGATGCTTTTAAGTCTCTTGTGCAAAATCTAGCGAAACAAGCAACAAGTGCTGATAGTGTTGAGGCTTTGTTAAGTCAACCTTACGAAGAAAGCAAAGACAAGACAGTTGAGCAATTTATTACTGAGACAATTGCTACTTTAGGCGAAAATATCAAAGTACGTCGCTTTGAAAACTTTTCCGCTTCCGAAAAGAATGGAGCTGTAGAAAGCTATATTCACACTGGTGGTAGAGTCGGTGTATTAGTTGAGCTACAGTGCGGTTCGGAAGCTGCTTCTGGCAAGGAAGAAGTCAAATCATTAGCACGAAACGTTGCGATGCAGGTTGCTGCTTGTCCCAACGTCGAGTACGTAAATGTAGATGATATTCCTGCTGAAATGGTACAAAAGGAAAAAGACATCGAAATGGGACGCGATGACTTAGCGAAAAAACCTGACAATATTAAAGAAAAAATTGTTCAAGGAAGAATCGATAAGCGTCTCAAAGAAATGACTTTGTTAGACCAACCTTATATTAGAGACCAAAGCACCTCGATTGAGGAATTGGTAAAACAAATAGCTTCTCAAACTGGTGAAACAATTTCCATCAGCCGCTTTACTCGTTACATTCTTGGCGAAGGTATTGATAAAAAAGAAGAAGACTTTGCTTCAGAAGTTGCTGCACAAATGGGTAACAATTAATTCAGTTAAGAATAGTTTCGTTTTTAGACAGGTCAATCTTCAACAGTTTGACCTGTTTTTCGTAATATTTTGAGGTTAATTACTAGTTGTTAATTGTTAGTTATTAGTTGTTACCTAGTAGTCAATTGCATTATCTTTAATTCGTTTATTTTTTATATTTCCAGCAGATTTATGAAATAAACTATTAATACAGTATTTTGATGGTAATAACTAGGAATAAAACGTTGTTCTGCCAACTTTATCAATATTTTTGAGTTAAGAAATAGCAATATCTATTAACGTCGTCTTTTCCTTCTACTCCCTACTTCCTACTACCTATTCTCTAATAAACCAAATTTTGTAAATGTGATTTGATAATTGTTAATCGATAATTGCTTATTGAATATTCACGCCCGACCCGCGAACATTATTACTTACAGGTAAATTAATTTGAAATATTGACAACATATTAATAGCGATTGTATGGGGATGATTGCGTACTTTTGTACCACAACTAAGATAAAATGGAAAATAATCAGATATGGCAAGACCAATCGAGCGAATAGAGCAGGATATTGTTGAGCTAGAAAAGGCTATAGGAGTTATAGCCGAACAACTCCAAAATGCTTATAGCAGTTACTTAGAAGTCTTAGGACAAGCCTTGCGTCAGCAACTGATTTTAGCAAGCTATCATCTGTGTACCCAAGGATACCCCGAAAGTTTTCTAAGATTGTCTTTGAATCAACGACAGAAATTTCAGTCAGCTATGCGTAAATTAGCAAAATCCGCAGCGCAAGATATGCAAGCCCTACTTAACGATGAGGAGGAACCAGAAGAACAAGAAGATGAATTAGAAGAAATAGCAGCAGAAAATGAAGAATTAGAAGAACAAGATGAAATTTATGAATTAGAAGACGAAGAATTAGAAGAAGAAATAGAAGACGAAAATTTACAAATAATCACTCAAGAATTAGAAATTAAAGATGAAGATTTTGAAGAAATTGTAGAAAAGTTAGAAATGGAAGATGAACAGCAAAAATCCAATACTTTTTCTAAAGATGCTTCTTCTGATTCTCTTCCTCTAGATGCCAAAATTGCTTTTTTATCTTCCAAAAAAGGTCAGCGTCCTATATTTTTATCAGAACCCACCCCTGATAAAGATTGGAAAAACTGGTTTAACCCCAATACTTCTAATCCAATGGAATTAGCAGCTTGGCAAAAAAATTTAGAACGAGCTATTGCTTACATAATTAAAAGTTTATCTAGTGACGGCAATCGTTTGTTACAAAAAACAGGTCTATTACCAAGAAAGCTGCCACCACAGATTTTGGAAGCAGCAGCCGCAGCTTCTTCTGAAGCATCCACAGAGTCTGTACCAGGGCCACCGAATCTACTAAACTTAGTAGTGGGAATAGAAGGTGAAGAACAGAAGGAACCGGAAAGCTTAACTCAGGTCATGGCTTTAAACCTACGACTTGTTGAAATAGAATTTTCCGATATGAAACTTTCTTCCGAACGCAAACAAATTCGCAATATTTTAAATCAGTTAAATAAATTAGGAAGAGAGTATCAGAAAAAACAGCGAGAACGTTCTGTAGCCTCTGCTGAAGCCGCTTGGAGAGCTAGCTGGTATGAAGACTGAAAAAAGTTAGGAGTTAGGAGTTAGGAGTTATGAGTTATGGGTTGATGAATTATTTATTTAATGATTTATGTTTAACAACTAACAACTAACAACTAACAACTATCACAAATGATGATTGAAGATAAACCAGATTGGATAAGATTGCAAAAAGCTCTGTCTGTGGAAACGGAACGGGGTTTTATCAATTTGCAGGGTAAGCAGTATCTTTTCAATGAGTTTCTGACTTTGACTTTTGGTAAATTTCCTGTTGGTTTACCTAGTGATGAACGTCGTCGCTGGCTAGATTTTTCTGCTAAGTTTGCAAGTTATCCGAATCTGGAAACTGAGCATAGAAAGCGTTTGGTTGTGGAAGCTCGTCGCTATCTTTATAGTTTGCAGCAAGGGGAACGCGCTGCTGAAGAGAAAGCAAATCCCAAACCAAAGGTTATCCAAGTTCCTAAAACTAAAGTAGTTGCTGAAGTAAGTCGAAGACTTGCACCAGAATTAGAAAAAAAACTGATTGATTTACCGGAAATTGGGTTTAAAAAAGCGGCTAAGTTATATCGTCTAGGTATAGCTACGGTGCGCGATTTACTTTATTACTTTCCTCGCGACCATATTGATTACGCGAATCAAGTTTGTATTGCTGAGTTACAAGCGGGTGAAACGGTGACAATTATCGCTACCGTCAAGCGCTGTAACTGCTTTTCTAGTCCTAAAAATAAGAAATTATCGATTTTAGAAATTCAGTTAAAAGACCATTCCGGTATTTTAAAAATTAGTCGTTTCTACGCTGGGAATCGTTATAGCGGTCGCGGTTGGCAAGAAAGTATGAAGCGTCGCTATGTTGCTGGTAGTACTGTAGCAGCTTGCGGTTTGGTCAAGGAAAGTAGGTACGGGTTGACTCTTGATAATCCAGAGTTGGAAGTTTTAGCAAATCCCGAGGATGAAATTGAATCGCTGACGGTGGGTCGAGTTGTACCGGTTTATGCTTTGACCGAGGGAGTTGTTGCGAGTACAGTACGACAAGCGGTAATTTCTGCTTTACCTGCAACCGCTCTTTTGAAGGAACCTTTACCAAAGGGTTTGCGAGACAAGTATCAGTTAATGGGATTGAAAGACGCGATTAACAATATTCATTTTCCCCCCGATGCAGATAGTTTACGAGCAGCACGTCGTCGTCTAGTGTTTGATGAATTTTACTACCTGCAACTTGGTTTACTGCAACGTCAGCAAAAAGCCCGTGAAGCTCAAACTAGTGCAATTCTTGCTCCTCAAGGTGAATTATTAGAGCAGTTTCATGAAATATTACCGTTTAAGTTGACGGGGGCACAGGAACGGGTCATCAAAGATATTCTCAACGATTTGCAGAAACCCGCAGCAATGAATCGTTTAGTTCAGGGAGATGTGGGCTCTGGTAAAACGGTTGTGGCTGTGGTGGCGATTATTGCTGCGATTCAATCGGGGTATCAAGCAGCGCTGATGGCTCCTACAGAAGTTTTAGCAGAACAGCACTATCGTAAGTTAGTTGGCTGGTTTAACTTATTGCATTTACCAGTAGAATTACTTACCGGTTCTACAAAGGCTGCAAAAAGAAGAGAGATTCATGCTCAGTTAGAAACCGGGGAATTACCGCTTTTAGTTGGTACCCATGCTTTAATTCAAGACCCCGTAAACTTTCAAAATTGGGTTTAGTGGTAATCGACG
>CAKZYM010001189.1 GCA_937884685.1 uncultured Calothrix sp. | reverse complement strand
GTTGGAACCGAAGAATCAACTTCCTTACTCCAAGCTGTGATACCACCTTTAACATTGGTACCTTCAATTCCAGCTTGTTTGAGAATTCCTAAAGCTTTCGCGGAACGTCCACCCATTTTACAATGAGCTATTAAACGATGACCGTTGAGCATTTCTCTAACTTTCTCGACTCCAGACCCGTTTTCAATATCTCCTAAAGGAACTAAAACAGAACCAGGAATTTGAGCAATTTCGTATTCGTGGGGATTGCGAACGTCTAATAGTAGATAATCTTTCTTACCACTATCAATCAATTCCTTCAAATCCTTAACTGTCATCTCTGAAATATCCATTTGCTGTTCAGCCTCTTGTGCTTTTGCTTGGGGAATACCGCAGAACTGTTCGTAGTCTATCAACTTTTCAATGACCGGACGCACGGGATTAGGACGCAATTTTAATTCCCGGAAACTCATATTAAGGGCATCGTACAACATCAAGCGTCCGCTGAGGGTATTACCTTGACCGATAATAATTTTTACCGTTTCGGTGGCTTGAATTGTACCGATAATTCCGCATAAAACGCCCAAAACTCCACCCTCAGCGCAGGAAGGAACCATTCCCGGTGGTGGTGGTTCGGGGTATAAATCACGATAGTTAGGACCACCTTCGTAGTTGAATACCGTAGCTTGTCCCTCGAAGCGGAAGATAGAACCGTAAACGTTGGGTTTATCTAATAAAACGCAAGCATCGTTTACTAAATACCTTGTGGGAAAGTTATCGGTACCATCCACCACGACATCATAAGGTTTGAGAATATCGAGAGCATTTTCGCTACTCAAACGAGTTTCATACAAATCAACCTGACAATCGGGGTTAATTTCATGAATGCGGTTTTTAGCAGATTCAATCTTAGGTTTACCCACCCAAGAAGTACCGTGAATCACCTGACGCTGCAAATTAGAATTATCAACAACATCGAAATCAACAATACCGATTCTTCCGATACCAGCAGCAGCCAAATATAAAAGTAAGGGGGAACCAAGTCCACCAGTACCAATACATAAAACAGCAGCAGCCTTCAAACGCTTTTGTCCCTCCAGCCCAACTTCAGGTAAAATCAGGTGGCGGGAATAGCGTTCGTAATCGTCCTTCGTCAGTTGGATTTCATCCAAGTTGGGATTGAGCATACAAGAATGAATAGGAGGAACAGAATTTTATCCTACCGAAGAATGGGGTAATTAGTAATTCGTATTTAGTATTTCGTAATGGATAGGAGGTCAAAGGGTGATATGAATAATTCCTAACTCCTAACTTTAATATCTTCCTGCTGAAACTGATGATTTTCATCAAGTATCCAACTGTTAATCTCACCTGCTTGACCTTTCTGTAGGGAAACGATGATATAAGAATACTCTTCCCAAGCGCTGATGCGGTCAAATTCTGAGGGAATGGCTTGATAGTCGGGATGGGAATGATATATACCAATTATATTAAGGTTCTTATCTCTAGCAGATTTTTGGATTTGCAACATTTCTTGTGGTGCGATGGTATATCTGCGTTTTTTGCTGTAATCTGGATGATTATCTTGGAAATTACTTGCTGTTTCCTGATTCCAAGCGTTTTGAGTGGGAATAATTTCAACTACGGTTTTACATTTGTTAGATATGTTACCCAGCATGACTCCGCAGCATTCTTCCGGATAAGTGCTTTGGGCATGATTAAAGATTATTTTCAAGTGTGTTTTGACAAGCTCAATCATATTAGTCAACCTTTAACTTTCCTTGACAAACAGCAGTATTTATTTATCAAATTACTTATCAGTGAATAAGCATTAAGTGATTTTCGCAACAATATAAACATGTCCGAACCGACCAAAATGGAATTATTTATTATTTTTCAGGAAAAAATTTTACATTAGCTTGTCATTAAAGATTTTTGTGTATTTTTTTGCGGTTAAATAAAAAAATATCATATGTGCTAGCGAAGAATACAAATACCCTTGTAAACTCAATTGAAGGATTATGATTGCCTACGCTAAGAGTCATGTTCTATGGTTAATTTATTTATTCAGATGATATATGAATAACATATTTTATTAGTAGAATAAAATTGAAATTCTCTTAAAATTCTGTGGTTATTATGGTTTTTATCTTTTAAATAAAGATTTTAAAATCTGTAAAATACAGAAAATATGTTTTGAAAAATGCTACCTTTTGCGGACTGATGCAGATTATTTTTGTCTATTAAGGTTATCTATTCGGTCAGAGTAAAGAGACTATCTTAACCAAGATAAACAGTGATTTATCTATTATTTATGAGCTACTAAAAAGAATAGTGCTAATGTAAAATATTTATGAAGAATCAAAAATAAGTTGTAAAAGAATATAGCCAATGCTAACATTTCGTTATAAATAAATGTAGTAAATACTACTTAGATGTTTGCGGCTATACACTTAGTGAAAAATGAATTACTGCTTCTCTGTCGGAAAGCGTAAGGCAATTTTGGATAAGTGGCTGCAATTTATCGAGTAAGCATTTACTGGATGTAGCATCTACAAGTAAGGGATTGCCAAGCAACGGGAAAAAATTGCTGTTGAAGTTGGCTATTATACAATCAGGGAAATTTCTATCACTAGAAATATAGATTTTAGTGGTTAGTAAAGTAAATCTAAGTTAATAGTACGTCTCGGTCAAAACACAATTCTCTTTTTTGAATAGTTGAGTATTTGGTTTTAATTGAGGTGAAGGATATTTATCAAAATAATATTCTGTTCCAAGAAGGAAGAAATTAGGCTTTAGACGTATCCAAATGTGATTGATAAGGAAAAACATTTTTCTTTTGACGAATAAAGGCTATTTTGTCGCAAGTGTGTTCTTGTATACCTCTACATTAGCAATTCATGTTTACCTGTTTCATTGATGCAGGTATATAAGATATGAATTAATTTTTTTAATCAACATGAGTAAAGTGAAGTTGTATTTATAAAATACAATTGTTTTTGTGCGAATAGAATCAATCCTTCAAGCCATTTCTAATCTATTCAATAAGCTGAATTTATTTAGCAAAAAAACTTGACGGTAACGAAGTGTAGAAGTTAAAAAGATGGGGTACTGAAGTGAATAAATTCGATGAATTACAACTGCTAGGAACTAGATTTCATAAGCTAAGAGTCTATGAACTTATCGATTACATTGTCAAAGCGGCAAAACAAAAAAATAAGGTAACTGTAAGTAATGTTAATATTAGGGCAATAAATTTTGCTTGTAAGCTGCCTTGGTATCAAGAATTTATCAATAAATCAAATCTAGTTTTTTGCGATGGTTTTGGTGTATTGTTAGGAGCAAAAATTTGTGGATGTAATCTTAATTCATCCCATCGAATGACTTGTCCAGATTATATTGAAAATCTGGCTTTAGCTTGTGAAAGAGACAATGTTTCTTTGTTTATATTGGCTGGTAAACCAGGTATTGTAGATGAAGCAATTACCAAGCTCAAAAGCGTTGCACCTAATTTAATTGTTGAAGGACATCATGGTTATTTCAATAAATATGGAAAGGATAATGAATTAGTTATTCAAAGAATCAATAAATTTAAGCCAGATATATTATATGTTGGCTTTGGGATGCCGATACAAGAAAACTGGATTCGTCAAAATATAGACGCAATAGAAGCAAAAGTTTTTCTACCTTTAGGTGCTTGTCTAGATTTTTATACTGGTTCGGTGTATAGAGGTCCCCGTTGGATGACTGAAAATGGTTTCGAGTGGTTGACAAGATTTTTTACGGAACCAAAACGTTTGTGGGAAAGATATATAGTTGGTAATCCACTATTTTTCTCTCGCATATTTTTACAGTTGCTGCAAAAGAGATTTAAAAAACTTACCCGAGTGACTTCACGATATTAATTATATTTTTAATATTTATGTTGTTGGTGTGTTTTTATTATTCCTGCCATTAAAGAATTTAAAATAATTCCAAATTTGCTAGGAGTTCAGGTATGTTTATTGATACCAAAATAATTTGAGATAAGGGTGATATTTGTTGTGAATTACAGAACTTTAGCAGGTGAAAGCTATAAATTAGATTTGAGGTCTGCGAGAGACCCTAGATTGCAAAGAGGATTATTTATAAGGTTATTTAGAGTTTTAATTCTCATATCTTTTGATAGTATAGCTCTAAGTTTGGCTTGGAATATAGCATTATTATCTGGAACTTTTCAAGCTTCTCCTTGGACGCAAAATAAATATTTTATTTTATTAATTCTGCTAGTTGGAATTGGTTCAATTGCGAATAAGGGACTGTACAAATCTGGATTTAATCGACGAAACTATTTAAGTTTAGTTAATGCAGTATCTTTGTCAAATATCTACCTTTTAATTATTGCTTTTCTCTACGAACCGGATGCTTATGTATCTCGTTCGAGTTTTATCTTATTTTGGTTTTTTTCGGTAACGTTTATATGTGTTGCTAGAGCTATTTTTGATATATCTACTAAAGCACTTCGCAATCAAGGAATAATCCGTCATTCGGCTTTTTTGATTACTGAGAAAACGGAGCAAGAAACATATAGCGAAATCCTCAAAAAACAAGATTGTTACAAAGTAAAAGGTACTGCTGATGCTAGCTGTCTGGATTTAAGCAACCGTGAAGCAACTTTTAGATATTTACGTCAACAAGGAATTGAAGAAGCTTTTGTAAGTTGGAGTTCCATAAAAAATCGACTATATGTTTGTTGGAACTTTCAAACTGCTGGGGTCATTTTACGAATTCTGCCTAATTTAAGCGAAATTAGCCATCCAAAATCACAAATGACAATGGTTGGACAAGTTCCCTGTATGACGATTCCAGCACCAATTATTGCAGGTACTGATTTTTTGTTGAAGCGATGTTTCGATGTTTGTTGTGCAACTCTATTATTATTTTTCCTATCTCCGATTTATTTATTAATTGCAATTTCTATTAAACTCGATTCTTCCGGTCCTGTATTTTTCAAGCAGAAACGAGTAGGTTTACATGGTAAATATTTTCACATTTGGAAATTCCGCACGATGGTAAATGATGCTGAGAAGTTACAAGCATCTTTGGAAGCAAAAAATGAAATTAAGGATGGGGTTCTTTTTAAGATGAAAAATGACCCACGAGTTACTAAACTTGGTAAGTTTTTACGTGCTTATAGTTTAGATGAGTTACCCCAAATATTTAATGTTTTATTTGGAGAAATGAGTTTAGTGGGTCCTCGTCCGCTTCCTATTAGAGATGTAGATAAATTCCATAAAAAACACTTTATTCGTCAGGAGGTTTTACCGGGTATTACTGGTTTATGGCAAGTTTCCGGTCGCTCGGATATTGAAAATTTTGAGGAAGGTGTGAAGCTAGATATGAATTATATTGAAAACTGGTCGCTGTGGTTGGATTTAAAAATTTTATTTTCAACTGTAAGAGTTGTTTTGCATAAAAGTGGTGCTTATTAGAGAAAAAATAGAAAATATCATTTGTATCTTTTTTACTTGAATATAAAATCTACTTTGCTGTAATTTTTAGTTTGAATAAAATAACCATAAATTATTTTCAATCAAAACTATGGAATGGTAAAAAATAATGTTTCTAAAACGCAAAAATTGCATGAATCATAATTATTAAAATTTAGATTGTATTTGATTGAAAAGGATAATTTTAGCAATGGACTGATTCACAGTTGTATTCAAAAGTATAACTATAAGGAAGATGTAGTAAAAATTTTTGAAAAAGAAACTTTTTATCTTATAAGCTGTCAAAGCTGTAAAACAACGTTCCATCAGAATCTTCTGATATAAATACAAATTTTGGATTAATTGTAAGGGGCTTTTATGCAAAATAAAAAAAGCAATCAAGAAGTAGATATTCAACAATACTGGCTAATTATAAAACGTCGCTGGCTATTTATAGTCGCAGCAATGCTCGGTTCGGTTGGATTATCTTGGTTTGTTATTGTTCAGCAAAAACCTCAATATCAAGCGAATGGACTGCTACTTTTTAAATCCGATAGAATTTCTTCTCTAACAAAAGCAGGAGAAAAAATTGGTGATTTAGAGTCTTTAATGCGTGAAGGTAATCCCCTAGAGACTCAAGCTGTAGTTATTCAATCAGAACCAATTTTACAGGAGGTCATTGAGACTTTAAATTTAAAAGATGAAGACGGTAAACCTCTGGAACCAGAATCTTTACCAATGACAGTAGAAGCGCTTGTTGGAACAGATGTAATTAATGTTTCTTATACTTCAGAAAAACCTCGATTAGCAGCAGCAATAGTTAATCAGGTAATGAGAACTTACGTTAAGAACAATATTGAATCAAATCGCGCTCAAGTTGTTGCTGCTGGTCAGTTTTTGAAACAACAAGTACCTTTATCTAGATTAGAATTAGAAAAAGCTACAGAAGCTTTATTACAGTTTAAAAATCAAAATCAAGTCATACAACTTGCGGAAGAAGCTACCGCTGCAATTCAAAATATTAGTAAGCTTGATGAGGAGATTAATCAGGCTAGAGCATTACTAGCGGATGTCAGCGCTCAAGAATCACGAGTTGCTAGCAAACTAGATTTTTCTACAAATGAAGCAGTTGAAATTACTTCTTTAAACCAGATTCCTGGAGTACAAGAAGTTTTAACTGAGTTGCAGAAAGTTCAGACAGAATTAGCAGCAGAAAGAGCAAATTACACTCCAGTACATCCCTTAATTCGTAAGTTAGAAAGCCAGGAAGCTTCTCTTAATGCTTTGTTACAGCAGCGAAAAAGTGAAGCATCAGGAAGACCGCAAAGTATTTCTAATAGTAGATTACAAATAGGAGATATCAAACAGAATTTAGTTAATCAGCTTGTTCAGCTACAAACACAAAAAGATGGTTTGCAGAATAAATTAGCGACTCTAAATAATATAAAAAATGACTATCAGCGAAAGCTAGCCATTTTACCTAATTTAGAAAAAAGACAGCAAGATTTAGAACGAAGATTGTCAGTAGCTCAAACCGATTACGAAAATCTAATTACCCGACAGCAAGAAATTGAATTAGCTGAAAAGCAAACTATCGGTAATTCTAGAATTATTCAGTCAGCGCGGATTCCCACTAAAACAGTCCTCTCCAAAATGACACTTATGTTAGCAGGAGGAGGTGTTTTTGTCGGTTTATTATTAGGTATAGCTGCTGCATTTACGGTGGATTTAATCGACAGGTCTTTGAAGACTATCAAGGAAATAGAGGAATTTTTTGGCTATACTTTGATTGGACTAATTCCTAAGTTTGAACCTAATAATAAATCTTTGGATTCTAGCTTAATTGCTGACAATATTTCATCCAGAATAATTGTTGCTTCTTCTCCTCGGACGATGATTCATGAAGCTTATCAAATGCTTCAAGCAAATCTGAAATTTATTAGCCATAAAGAAGTCCGAACGATTGTAGTTACAAGTTCTGTTGTCGGTGAAGGTAAATCTGAAGTTTCTGCGAATTTAGCTGCAATATTGGCTCAAAGTGGAAAACGAGTTTTACTTGTAGATGCAGATATGCGTCAACCAAACCAGCATCATTTGTGGGGTTTAATTAATGGTGGTGGTTTGAGTAATGTGATTGTCGGACAAGATGAATTTTCTCGATGCTATCATCAAGTAGATAAAAATTTATCGGTATTAAGTGCGGGAGTTCAACCTCCTAATCCGTCAGCTTTAATTGATTCTGCTGCGATGGATAGTTTAATTCAAAGTTTATTACCGAGGTACGATTATATAATTTTTGATACTCCTCCTTTGGCTGGGACTCCAGATGCAGCGGTTCTCGGAAAGATGGTGGATGGAGTATTGCTGGTTGCTCGTCCTCGTGTTGTGGATTCGGCTAGTGCTACTGGTGCGAAATCTTTATTAGAGCGTTCGGAAGCTAAGATTTTAGGAATTATTGCTAATGCTGTAAACGTTAAACAAGAGCCAGAAAGCTACTTTTACTATTCCGAACCCCGAGGAACAAAAGATGTTACAGAAACAAAAATCGATAGTGAAGAATGGGTGACTAAGTAGTAAATAGTAAGTTGAAAGTAGGAAGTAATAAGTATTAAGTCCGCTCAAATTTATAATTGTTATCCGGTGCGTGCATTTACCTTTTCAAGGGTTATATAAAATACCTTTAATCTTCTATCAAACATCAAAAAGTCATCTGATTTAGTGGTAATAATGTACGAATCAATTATCAGGTTAGTGGCTTTATATGCCATTAAATTTATCTTAATTTCTCTATCATTAACTATATTAATTGTCTGTCTATTTTTCCTGATTGAGTGTATCGCTGCTATAAGAATCAAGCCTTTTCCTGTCTATGGAGGAAAATGGCAAAATACTAAAATTGCAGTCTTAATTCCAGCCCACGATGAGGAGATTTCTATAGCATCTACTTTGGAAAATATTGTCCCAGCTTTAAAGAAGCAAGATGATGTAGTGGTAGTAGCGGACAATTGCAGCGACAGAACCGCCAAAATTGCGAGAGAAATGGGTGCTACCGTCATCGAACGTTTTGACTCAGTTAACAAAGGTAAAGGATATGCATTAGACTATGGTTTGAAATTCATGGAAGCAGAACCTCCAGATGTTGTATTGATGATTGACGCTGACTGTATTGTCGATAGAGATGCAATTGAGAAACTAACCGAATGTGCTGTAGTAACCAATCGTCCCGTTCAAGCTACCTACTTGATGGTACGACCAAAAAACTCTAGTTCTGCAAAGGACTTTGTTTCAGAATTTGCTGCTATTGTTAAGAATGTGGTGCGTCCTCTAGGATTAAAACGCTTGGGAATACCCAGTCCTTTACTCGGTACTGGTATGGCTTTTCCCTGGTCGGTGATTCGTTCGGTGAATATAGCAAGCGGAAACTTGTTAGAAGATATCAAATTAGGTTTGGATTTGAATATCGTCGGACACAAGCCAATATACTATCCACAAACTAGCGTTCGTGCATATTTTCCGTCATCTTTACAAGCAGCAAAAAGTCAGAAAACGCGTTGGATACACGGTCATTTAGGACTTATAAAAGCCTATGTTCCGATGTTATTTAAACAAGCTTTTTCGCAAAATAGATTTGATTTACTATTTAGTATTTTGGATTTATGTATACCACCCCTAACTTTACTAGTTCTAGTTTGGTCGGTTTTAATCAGCTGTTCTCTAATTGTCGGACTATCACAAATATCATGGATACCGACTATTATCTCTTTGACAGCAGGATTTTCTTTAATAACAGCATTGACTGTAGCTTGGGCTAAATTTGGTCAGTCTATACCTTTATCCAAACTTGTCACCGTTCCTCTATATATACTTTGGAAAATACCAGTCTACGTAAAATTTATAATTGCACCTCAAAAAGCTTGGGTTCGCACGGAAAGAGATAAAATATCTTAAATTTCTTCCAGTTATTAAAGTTAATCAAGTTATTAATACTAATATTCACTATTATTCTGAGTCCGATTAATCTATGAATCAACAAATATTGGGTCAACTTATTAGACTTGCAGAGAAAGGTTTTATCATCCTAGGTTTAACCTTCTTCTCTGGAGCATTTGGCATCAATTCTTTAGGTATGATAATTCCACCTGGTGTTGTTTCATTAATCAGATATTTTATATGGGGAGCATCAACAGCTTTAATAGTACTTTTATGGCAAAATACTCTTATTGCATTTAGTCGTAATTTTTTATTATTCTTATTAACAGGATTAGCTTACTTTTCTTTTCTCTGGTCGCAAGACTTAGAATTTACTTTATTTAATTCTAGAGAAATCTTGATGATGACCTTTTTCGGGTTATATTTTGCGTCGAGATTTAGTTTAAAAGAAATTGTAGAGTTGATTGGATTAACTTTATTTATTGGATGTCTAACTAGTACGATTGTTGCTATGGTCATGCCGACAGTTGGCGCTCATATTGGAGGTGCCCATTCAGGAGCATGAAAAGGAGTATACGGACATAAAAATAAATTTGGTAGCATGATGATTTTAATGTGGTTA
>CAKZYM010001188.1 GCA_937884685.1 uncultured Calothrix sp. | reverse complement strand
TTTAAGAGTTATTTGTTAGTAGTTATGATTTATGAGTTAGGAGTTAGGAATTAGGAGGTAGGAGTTAGGAGTTAGGAGTTAAGAGTTAAGAGTTAAGAGTTAGGATTTAGTAAGGTTATAGGTTAAAGGTAGTAATTTTTTAATTACCAATTACCGGTTGACTGTTCACTGTTCACTGTAAAGGTTTAATCATCCATATTGATTGGTTTTGATAGCCAAGCTGGTTGTAGAGATTCAGTGCGGGGGTGTTTGTTTGAAAAACTTGGAGTGCTATTTGATTGTCACCTCTTTGTTTAGCCCAGTTTTCAACATACTGCATCAAAGCTGTACCGATACCTTTGCGACGATGTTCTGGGCTAACGTAAAGCAGAAATATGTGTGCGTGACGCAATCCGCTAATCTGGTCGATAGCGTTTCCTACCCACAAACAGCCGATGGGACGGGTCGGAAATACATCTACTTGTTGTTTCTTTTCTTTCTTTTCTGGTGAGTATTCGACCCACCACACAGGGGTGTCTGGAGAAAGGTATTGTTCTACCGTTTGCGATAAATGTGAAAAATCTTGTTTCGGAAACATGTCTTGGTAGGTACGCTGCATGAATTTGACCAGCAGCGCTCTATCCAAGGTTGAGCCGGAACGAATTGTATAATCCGGTAGTAGTTTTTCTGCCACTAATAACCTATTCGCTTGCTTAGGTAAGTTATATTTTGCTGTTGATTTTGTCTTCCAGGGAGGGAGAAGTTAGGGATGCAAATTCTTGCGATGTGCTATTTTCTAATCTTCCTATTCCTCCATCTTCTTCGATGGGTGCGGGTGCAGCCATATCAGAGGGTAAAAAGATACGAGCGCTAACTGCTACTAAAGCTAGGGAAAAAATTAGTACTGCAATTAAAGGAGCAATGTATTGACGTAGTATTGCCATACCTAGAAGTTTTAGTAATTAGTTTTGAGTTTAATTAAATTATTTTAACGCCCTCTGTCCCTTTCCAGGTCAGCAATAGCTCTCTGCCAATACCAATTTTCTGACATATCGGGATGATTTTGCTTCAGTTGTTCGACTAAGCGGTTAGCAGTTGCTTTATCTCCACCAACTAAACCGAAGAGTTGACTTTGTAAATGTGTATCTGCTGTAGGTTCTGGGGTTGGATATGACGGTTGTGTTGAAAAAGAACGGGACTGACGTTTTTTAAATTCCCAAAATAAGACGAAATATAAGGTGCCAAAAATAATTATTAAGCTGACGGTTCCCAAAAAAGTGACTAAATTCAGCGTTAAATATCCCAAAATTAATTGAGAAAGAACGTAGCCGAGTATAATTCCTATCGTCATCAGAATGACAATCGATACAATTCCAACAAATTCTTGCCCCATAAATCTACTTCCTTTTTCTAATCTTGGTTTCAGCGAATCAGAATTATTAGCTCCAAGGGGCAACCACTAGCTTTCCGAAATTCAGTTGAGCAGGTACAGCAGTTTAGATATCAAACTGTAAATCAAGACATGGGTTTTGAGCATAAACCGCTATTTGCAGTTATTTTAAACAAGAAAATTTTCTTATCAATAAGTATGTTATTTTACTAACTGCTTAACAAGCATCAATAATAAATAACCATAATTGATACTTCCAAGACTCTACATTTGTTCTTTAGCCAGAGTGCCCGCAATGGTTTAAATTAGCCGTAAAATATGTATTTACTGCCATTTATATTTTGGTAGATGCGATTAGTCGCACAAAGAGTATAGACATATTTGATACCAAACCACTGCTCAATTTGTAAAGTACTATAAATTACCAATCTTAATTAGTCGATGCATACACCCTGGCGCAAGAAAAATTGATTCGATTAAAACATGAACGATATCTTGACACAATTGTATTTTGATGTTGTGCCAATACGCCGATTTTTGAGCAGAGGGGGTAGAGGG
>CAKZYM010001187.1 GCA_937884685.1 uncultured Calothrix sp. | reverse complement strand
TACTCGCTACTCATAACTTCTTAGGGTCCTCCAAAAATTGCTTCTTCTACATCTAGACGACTGAGGGAATATTTAAAGGAGCGCTGGATATCTTCTTCATTTTCTCCAGCATTTAAATATCTGACGGTAACTTCTTCAATATCAAGCCAAACTTCTGCTTCCCAAGCTGGTCTTTGTATTCTCCATAAATGTAATTGTTGCTCATCTTGCTGACATCCAAGACTTTCTAGCCATTGCTCAATTTGAGGAAGTGGATGATTATATAGTGGTGTTTCTGAATTTAGAAGATACATGATTTGATTTTGGATTTTAGATTGTAGATTTTAGATTAAATGAGTTAGGAGTTAGGAGCTATGAGTTAGGAGTTAATTATGATTAATTAATCAATCAGTGAAATCAGTGAAACACTGCGTTGCGGTGAGTTAGTCTGGTCTTGGGGGTTTCCCCCATAAACAACTAACGTTAGCGAAGCGTCTCCGAAGGAGATACCCGAAGGGAGGTTCCCTCCGTTGTAGCAAGTGTTGAACCCGTTCATCGTTAGCGGAGCGTGTCCGGGACGGACATAGATGTTCCCGAAGGGTAGGGTGAAATCAATTTAATCTGTGAAAGTTGTTATTTTTGATTATTCACTGTTCACTGTTCACTGATAACTGTTCACTGATAACTGTTCACTGTTACTTGCTGCTGAATGATAATATCTGGTTGCTCAATAGTTGTTTGAAAAGCTGCTTCTCCTTTTGTTAGACCTACTGCTATTACTAGAAGTAAACATCCGATAAAGGTTAATCCTAAAATAAATAAAACGAAAATCTCACCGGATGAGAGGGGACGGTCGTAAGGGTCTAGGTAAGCTGATTTTGATGAATAATTTTTTCGAGATACTGGACGGTTGAGGTCGGAGGGTGGTTGAATAACTCCGAATTTGGAATAACCAATTGTTAGGTCGTAGGTTAAACGTTTCTGGGGATTGCTGAGGGTTCCGTAAGCTTCGTTGAGTTTTTGGAATTTAACGGTAGCAATATTTTCTGGTAAATCTGTTGTATCGGGATGATAGCGTTTGCTAAGTTGTCGGTAAGCTCGACGGATTTCGATTACCGAAGCGGCTGGATGTAGACCTAGCAAGGAATAGTAGGTCGGCTCTCTCCGGCTGATTTTTGTCCCATTTTGATTCACGGCTGTTTTTAGTTACCTTGCAAACAGTTTTTTCTCATATTTTAAAACTATCTTTTCGCAGCAAGGCACTTTCATCAAATAATTCTCAATATTTAAGTAAATTAAACAAATATTTGTAAATCTAAACTTG
Source organism: uncultured Calothrix sp. (assembly GCA_937884685.1). Classification (GTDB taxonomy): domain Bacteria; phylum Cyanobacteriota; class Cyanobacteriia; order Cyanobacteriales; family Nostocaceae; genus Rivularia. The sequence goes on along the minus strand of CAKZYM010001187.1, from coordinate 3,962 downwards.
GATACTATTTTAAATACAATACCGCTACATCAGCTTTTAATCAATCATCTGAGCAGGTCTTGACGAGGTTTAAAGGTTTCCATTACACGTAATTTTTGGTAAAGCTCGCGTTCTTCAGAACTGATAATTATAGGACTGGGAGTAATTATTTGAATTTCTACGAGTTGATTTCCCCGTTTACCTTTTTCGTTGGGATAACCTTTACCTTCTAAACGCAGTCTTTGACCTGACCTGACTCCTGGGGGAATTGTCATTTTTACCAATCCATCTAGGGTTGGTGCTTCTACTTGTCCTCCTAATACTGCTTCGCAAGGGGTAATTGGTACTTGACAAAATATGTCGTTACCATCGAGTTTAAAAATATGATGGGTTTGTACGGTAATTTTTAGATATAAATCACCGCCACCAATTCCTTGATTACGCAATCTGATGGTTTGTCCGGTGACCATTCCTGGTGGCATATTAACTTCTAATGAGCGTCCGTCTTCAAGACGAATTCTTTCTAAACCACCTTGATAAGCTTTCTCTAAGGGTAAGGTTAATCTGGCTTCTATATCCCGACGGTTAGGACGTGTTGAATTTGGAGTGTAAGAAACTTTTGTTCTTGGAGTCCGAAATGGGTCGGTTTTGGTATTGTTTGTGGATTTACTAGCTGTTTTACTTCCTTTGTTTTTTACTCCAAATACTTGGTCGATAAATGTATCGAAGTTATCGTATTTAGCTGGATTAACGTCTTGGGTACGATTGTTTTGATTTGAGTTTTTACGGGAGGATTTGGAACCAGCGAAGCCGTTTTGTTTCCAAAATACGCTGAACTGGTCGTATTGGGAGCGTTTTCCGGGGTCGCTCAGTACTTCATAAGCTTCGTTTACGTCTTTAAATTTTTCTTCTGCGGCTTTATTTCCAGGGTTGAGGTCTGGATGATACTGTCGCGCTAATCGGCGATAGCTTTTTTTAATTTCGTCGTTTGGAGCATCTTTTGATACTTTTAAAATTTCGTAATAGTCTCGAAAATTCTGCAAGTTCTGCATAGTAAGTTAGTTATAAGAAAGAACGGGAATGGGGATGGGGGATAGGGAATAGGAAGTAAATTAATAATTAATGATTAATATAAAATATTTATAATAAATTTTCCTGAGATAGCAAGCTTTTCAATGTTTTTAATATGGAATTCAGCATTAAAGTAATAAATAATGAGGTTTTCTGCTTATAAATAATTTTCATTAAATTTTATAATTCACGTCGATAAATAAAAATCAAACGTTTTTTGTAGACTTGGGAAACAGCATTTGTATGTCTAGTTTTTACTCTTATCTAATATAAAAAGCCGGATTATTTCATAATTTTATAAGTATATTTCTAAATAATTAAGAGCGGGGTTAACCGCTCGTATATTAGCCTATGTTTGATTATCAAAGGCTAATCTAAACGAATTTACAGCCAATCGTCATCCTCATCATCCCAATTATCTCGGTAGCTGGGTTTAGATGGTTTGCGTGGAGAATAATCTTTGTCGTAGGAAGGATAACTGTTATCTCTTCCGTTTCCACGGTCAGGTTCTCTTCCATAACCACGTTCTGGTTCTCTCCCATAACCACGGTCTGGTTCTCTCCCATAACCACGGTCTGGTTCTCTATAACCACGGTCATAATCTCTGTTACCGTAGCCCCGGTCGTAATCCCTGTTGCTATAACCACGGTCGTAACCTCTATCGGCACCCCTACCGTAACCTCTATCGTAAAAATCGTCGTCTTCTTTGTCTCCGATAAAGATGTCGCGGATGGTACCAAATAAATCGTCTTCTTCGTCGTCAGCATAATACTGACGTACTTCTTTGTTTAAATCGGATAAAGCATCTTGTAAATCGGCGTATGCTTGGTCAATTCCTCTTTCGTCGTTTTCTTTTAAACTGTCTTTCAAATCTCGGGAAATGTTATCAATTCGCTGACGACGATTGCGAGCAAACTGCATTCCGAAATCTAATGCGACTTCTCTTAACTGTCTTTCTGCTTGTAAAATTAATGCTTCGGAACGGGTACGCTTTTCAACTTTTTGTTTGCGCTGTCTATCTACGTCGGCAAATTTTTCCGCGTCTTGTATTGCTTGCTGTATTTCGGCTTCGCTTAAATTAGAAGCTCCTTGAACGGTAATACTTTGCTCTCTTCCGGTGGTTCTATCTAATGCTGTTACCTGTAAGATTCCATTAGCATCAATATCAAAAGATACTTGAATCTGCGGAATTCCCCTAGGTGCGGGTGGGATTCCATAAAGTTTAAATCTTCCCAGGGATTTGTTATCGGCTGCCATTTCTCGCTCACCCTGAGCTACGTGAACTTCTACGGTGTTTTGATTATTTTCGGAAGTTGAGAAAATATCGGAGCGACGAACTGGGATTGTAGTGTTGCGAGGAATTAATTTTTTCATCACCCCACCAATGGTTTCCAAACCGATTGATAGAGGAGTGACATCAAGTAATAAAACATCTTTCAATTCACCAGCTAATATACCAGCTTGAACCGCAGCACCAACCGCTACAACTTCATCGGGATTAACATTTTGATTCGGCTGTAAACCAATCATCGCTTCTACCAATTTTTCTACAATTGGCATTCTGGTGGAACCACCCACGAGTACAACTTCTTCAATATCTCTGGGTGTCATTCCCGCATCACGCAAAGCTCTCTTTACAGGAACTCGCAATCTTCCTAATAAATCGTCGCACATTGCCTCAAATTGCGAGCGAGTCAAACGAGTTTCCAGATGCTTCGGTCCATCTTGGTCTGCGGTAATAAAAGGTAAATTAATATCGGTGACGCTGACAGCAGAGAGTTCAATTTTCGCCTTTTCCGCAGCTTCCATCAATCGCTGTAAAGCTTGTCTATCCCTTCTTAAATCAATTCCTTCATCTTCCAAAAACTTCTCAGCTAACCAATCAACAATTCTTTTATCAAAATCGTTTCCACCTAACTGAGTATCCCCAGATGTAGATTTAACTTCAAATACACCATCACCAACTTCCAAAATTGAAACGTCGAAAGTTCCCCCACCCAAATCAAATACCAAAATTACTTCACTACCGGCTTTATCCAAACCGTAAGCTAAAGCAGCAGCAGTAGGTTCGTTGAGAATTCGCAATACTTCCAAACCAGCAATTCTACCTGCATCTCTGGTAGCTTGTCGCTGAGCATCGTTAAAATAGGCGGGAACGGTAATTACTGTACCGGTTACCTGCTCTCCCAAATATTTACTCGCATCTTCGGCTAATTTCTTCAAAATCATCGCCGAAACTTCTTCTGGTGCAAAATTCTTCTTTACACGAGGACATACTATTTTAATATCACCAATTTCCCCTTTCCTTACCGTATAAGGAACCCGCTTTGATTCTGGAGCTAACTCCGAATATTTGCGACCCATAAATCGCTTGATAGCAAAAAAAGTATTTTGAGGATTGAGGACAGTTTGTCTCCGAGCCATTTGTCCGACAACCTTTTCACCGTCTTTACTAAAGCCAACAACCGAGGGAGTGGTTCGCATTCCTTCCGCATTGGCAATAACCACCGGCTTGCCACCTTCCATAACGGCGACTACAGAATTGGTTGTACCCAAGTCGATGCCTACTACCTTGCCCATGCCCTACGCTTCTCCTAGTATGTCTTATAAATATATGTTTAGAAGTAATGCTTGATTTATTGTATCTTGCAGTTGAGAAATACATTGTCAACTAAATTATCAATAATCAAGTCTGAGGTGTGAAATGATGCCGGTTTATCCATAGAATAAGCCATTAACAGTTCTGGTTGATTTATTGCTCAATTGGGCAATAAATGTACTTGAAAAAACAATTCAATTTTCACGCTACATTTTTGCTTTTATCCTTTATCCTTCATAGTTTCTAGTTAATCCGTGGATTTAAAAAAACAACTTGAAACCCATCTTATTCAAATAGCACGAGAACGCGACCC
>CAKZYM010001186.1 GCA_937884685.1 uncultured Calothrix sp. | reverse complement strand
CCTAATTCTTTTTGTAAAGTCGCTAAACCATCACCCAATCTTTGTAAGCGTTGAGATAATTGTCCTTTGCTGTTCCCTTGATTGATATGAGTATCCCAACCACCTAAAGCTAAAAATGCCAGTTCAATTCTAGAATCCTTTACCATCAATCTTGCTAAACGTTGAGCATCTCTAGAGAAACCTTTGGGTAAAGGTGCGCCATTATTTGCCATCTGCATTTCTACGTCCGATTCCATCAATGCTTCGCGAGATTCTCGCGCGTCGCGGTATGTTTTACTTAGCGCATCATCACCGCTGTATAATTTATCGAATGCTGTTGTTAACTGCGGATTATCGATAGGTAAGCGTTTTGCTACTCTACGACCTGCGGGAATTGTAGCAACAGGAGCATTACCGGCTAAAATTCTGGGAATATTCGAGCCTACATTTACAGCTTGAATGGGATTATTTTCTCCAGTCATCGCAGCTAAAAGACGATTCATCCAACCATCTTTAGTAGTTTTAATTCCAGGGGTACCAGTTTCCATATATTCTTGAGCATCAAAATGGGAACGGGTAGATTCTGGAGAACCGCAAGCGTGAACAAAAGCCAGATTTTTCTGCTTCCACAAAGGCATTAAAGCAGAAAGACTGGGGTGAAGTCCAAATTTTCCATCTAAATCTAATAGACCACCAGGTTTATCTGGTTGAGGAATAGCAATTCTTTTTCTCGCTTGATAGTAAGCAGTTTCCGTGTAAGGTACGACAACGCTAAGTCCATCAAGCGCACCCCGAAGGAAGATAACTATCAAACGTTTCGAGTTAGGAGTACTAGCAGATGAAGTACTTCTACTTACCCAAGCATTAGCTCCGACTGTAATTAGACTCGAAGTAGAAACAATACCAAACTGTTGGATGAATTTACGACGTTTCATGAAAAGAGTTAGGAATTAGGAGTTAAGAGTTAGGAATTAGGAGTTAGGAGTTAGGAGTTAGGAGTTAAGAGTTAGAAAATATTTGTAGTAGGAGCATCTTGCTCCCTAATTTTAATCTTCATTTACTAACCACTAATTATTTTACCTACTCACTACTTGCTACTTGCTACTTGCTACTTGCTACTTGCTACTTGTTACTTATTACTCATTACTCACTACTCCCTACTCCCTCTTATTTAAAGAAAAAATTTCAAGTTCGTGAAATCCGGTTTGCTTGTCGGGATTTCTCTGAAAGCTGAAATTTACGGCAATTCCAATCACGATTTCGGCAGTCGTGTAAATTATGCAACCATCGCTGAGGTGTCCGCCTATGACTTTACCGTGTCCGTCGCCAATCGTAATATGAACATGGATTCCTGTAGCGGCCAAAGTACCGTTAAGAGAAAGTATTTCAAACTTATCCGTTAATACTGTGGTATTGTCTTGGTTGGCGAAGCGGATTGTTGCCTGTTTTAAACTACCAATCGCAGTTAGTATAAATCCTGCTTGGATTTCCTGTTCTACTGCAAAGCTCTTTAAACTTTGTCTTAAATCTGCATTGGGTTCAAGTCTAATAGGAAATGCTTTCATTACTTAACCATTCCAAAATCCAAAATCCTGCCTCTCTTCGTGATAGTATTTCAGATTCTTGGGACTTACGCAATATCTAATACAAGCATCTCTACTTTGATATTATAAGTATGTTTAAGCTCGGAGGGGTGAGACCCCCTACCTAGTAAATGCTACGAGAATTTTATCAACAATTATTTACTTTTTAAGTATGCCCTACTTGCAAAGTAGAATCATGGATAGAAAAATTAATATCCAGATAAAGCATAATTATTATCAGTAACATTACGGAAGCGTATAGAAAAAAACATTTTTAGAATATACCCTAAGTTTCTATTTTATTTTATCGGGATGCTACATATGGCAGAACTGCTGCCTCAATGCCAAAATCTAAAGGAACAAGTAGACTATTTAACGCAATTTTTGCAGCAAGAACCCTATGGGTCTTCTTGTGATGTAAACCCAATTCAAACTTCGTTGAGAAAAGCAATTTCTCCGAGGTTTGAAATTGTATTTGCGGGAGCTTTTAGTGCGGGTAAATCAATGCTGATTAATGCGCTTTTAGAGCGGGAACTGCTCTACAGTGCAGAAGGACACGCTACGGGTACGAAATGCAAGATAGAGTATGCACATCCCGAAAATGAAAAGGTTGTTCTGACGTTTTTGAGCGAAACAGAAGTTAGAGAGCAGGTATATTTTTTATGCGAGAGTTTAGGATTGCATAAGGTTGAGAATATCAATCAAGAAGATGCAATTGAATTATTGCAGCAAGGAAGCAAAGCTATCATCGAGCAAGAGGGTGGTGAAAGTAAGTCAGAACGCGCAAAACAGGCTAAAGCATTAATTTTATTATTATCGGGATATGTAGCAAATCGTCAGCACATTCATACGATAAACAACGCTACTTACTCGATGGAAGAGTTTAATTTTAATAACCTCAAAGAAGCTGCTGAATATGCACGTCGAGGGAGCAATAGCGCGGTTCTGAAGCGTATTGAATATTATTGCAACCATCAGCTTTTGCAGGATGGTAACGTAATTATTGACACTCCAGGTATTGATGCACCTGTAGAAAAAGATGCACAATTGACTTACGAAAAAATTCAGCATCCCGAGACTTCTGCGGTGGTATGTGTCTTGAAACCTGCTTCGATGGGTGATATGACAAAAGCAGAAACTCAACTTTTGGAAGTTATCCGGAATAATCCAGGAATCAGAGATAGAGTTTTTTACGTTTTCAATCGTATCGATGAAACTTGGTATAACAGCGATTTAAAACAAAGACTGAATAGTTTAATTACTAGTCAGTTTCAGAATGGTAATAGGGTTTTTCAAACCAGTGGATTATTAGGATTTTACGGTAGTCAGATTAAACAAACCAGTCAAAAGGATAGGTTTGGTTTAGATACTGTTTTTGCGGATAAAGTTAATCGAGTAGTTGATAATACTAGCGATGAGATTACAGATAAAAAGCAAGCGGAAGAAGCTACACCGCAGTTTGTCTACGAGTTTCTACGTTACTGTACCGCTTCGGGTAAGCTACCTGCTGATAAATTTCGTATATCGGTAAATAATTTTGAATCTCAAAATCAGAATTATGTGAGAATTTTATCAGAACAAGGAGGATTATTAGTTAACCAGTTAATTCAAGATAGCGGTGTCGAGAAATTTCAAACAGCAATTACTCACTATTTAACTCAAGAGAAACGTCCGGAGTTATTCAAAAATCTGGCTGAAGATTTAAAAGATATTTGTATTCCCATCAAAAAATATTATCAAAAAGTTCGGCGCGAACTAGACAGTCAACCGCAAGAAATTGAGGCTATGAAAGCGCAAGAATTGCAACGTCTCAATCAGCAACTACAACAAGTCGGAAACGATTTTCGAGAGCATATTGCAGAAGAAGTTAACCAAGTTGTGACTAATGCTTGCGAGAAATTTGAAAGTGATTTCAATCAATTACGCGCTAGGATGATTCACCGTTTAGATGAATTGTTGGATACATTTTCTGTTGCTGACACCTACAAACGTGCCACATTGAGTCATCCCCGCAACGCAACAGCACCTCTAATTGCCATTTTGGTAGAAGCACTTTACTATCTTGCCAATCAATTAGAAGACATTTTAGTGGAATATTCCGAGAAAATTGTTCTAAATTTCTTCCAAAGGTTGAATGACAGAATTCGTAAGGCTGAATATTATAAACAATTATATCGTTTGTTAGGTAACGATGGAGGTTTAGAACAGGAATTAGAGAAATTAGAAAAGCTGATTTCTTTAGCTTTGCAAAATGCAGCAAGGGTAGAATGCGACAGGTTTGTTAGAGAAAGTCCTAGATTTTATGATGAAGGAACTTTTTCAATTTATCAGTTTCGTCAGACTTTACAGCAAACTTCTCAAACTTTTGATTGTCAAAGTATGGTAGAAGCTGAACCTGCAATTAAACAACTGCTAAAGTTAGATTTTGAACCTAAAGTTAGCAAAACTATTCGCATTACATTCCGACAAACCATTAATCAAAGCTTGAAAACTCAGCTTTTACCAATGGTGGACATCAAGAGTGACCAAATATTGCAACAGTATCCCAAAGCTAAGGCTTATTTAGAGCAAACTTTAGCAAAAGAAGCTGAGGAGAAAGTTTCTCAGAACAAGCGACTATCGCATACTGTTGAAAAAAAAATTGCGAGTTTCAATCAATCCGTGTCTGCTATTAACGGTTGTTTGCAAGCCATGCAATTATATGACTATTTCTTACCTGTAATCGAGTCACCAGAGCTAGAAATAGTTGATGATGCATCGTTTAAAAATAAAGATGTACCTGAAACTGTAGAAGCTTAAGTATTGATGTTGTCTTGGTGACAGAGAAACTGTAAAAAGATTTGTAACTTAATTGGAAATTACATTACATGTATCGTAACGAATATGAAAAATAAATTCAAATGTTTAGATTGTAACGATGATGATGTTTTATCGTACAATGGCAGCTTAGTTAAGTTTAGCCAGTTTAAGCAGCAGTTAGAAAACGAACTGTGGCAAAAAGTCAATTATCTTCTCACTAAAGAGAATAATACCTACAATACCAAAGAAAGAATATATGAATTGGTAAATACATCTTTTGGCTACTGTAATATCAGCGTCAGCTTATCTTCCCCAGAAGAAGGTAATGATTGCGAGATTCTTAGACTTGGTGCTACCAGTTGGGAGAAAGGAAAGATAAGAACTCAATCATCAATAGATTTCTTTCCTAACGAGAAAGATTCTAGCAAAATGGCTAATATTCAGTTTCATTTAGAGTTCTCGTCTGGAGAAAAACAGATTAAAGAAAATCCAGTTCAAGAACATCAAGGTCAACAGTCTAAATTATCTTTTGATGATATTGCTTATGCTGCATAACAGATAAAATATTTACTTACATATAATATCCGTCTTGCTATATCTAATATTTAATAGATAAATAGACTGAAGCTATATTAATTCAGGATTTCATCATCGGGTAAATGAAATCTACATTATCGTCACCTTTTTTTGTAATAATATCAATTTTTATATATAAATTGATTCTGCACTCACTTCAACTTTGCATAAATATTACTATCCAAAATATACAACCTAATACCAGGTATGCATCTTCAATTTGAATCTTTGACCCAAGACAACCAGTTTATTGTTCTCAACAATATAGTCTTCAATACGAGTCATATCAAAGATTATATACCTAATTTTTTAAATGCTGATGTAGCTACAAAGAGTCTAGTTATTCCATTCTGGTGTACGATAATCCAATTATTCTGTAGTCCCTTATTAAATTATAAAAACCTTGATGATATTTGAACATAATTAGTATTTAGCCCTATTATTTTCGACCGATTAATAGTTTCTAGTAAGCGATTTATCGCTATTGCTAAAGGACTAAATTCCTTACTACAAACCTGTAATATTTAATGTGAATGACCATTGACCATTAATAACCTTTAGTAACAATGTCGCATTACAACACGATATAAAAGCATTTTTTTTATAAGTTCAATTTGATAAACCTGTCTAATCCATTCGTAACAAGTTAAGCTTGTATCACAGTTGTCAAGAGAGTTTTAGAAGATGTTTGAAAGAAGAACTCGGGAGTTCCTCGCTGTTTTTCAGGAAAAGGAGCAACAATCAGTCTCGCGGTTTCTTTTTTCCGTTTTCGTTTAACAATACCCAAATCTTGATTTTCTGATGCAGCAAAATATTTAAT
>CAKZYM010001185.1 GCA_937884685.1 uncultured Calothrix sp. | reverse complement strand
CAAGACCGATACTATAAGCGAGCAGGATATTATCAACCAAGTTAGCTTTTCTTCAGATTCCTTCTCAATCTCTAACTCTTAGACGCAGCAGTTTTTAATGTTGTTGAATTAAGTTGTGATTCCTTTGTAGAGGAGCAATGCTACGTCTCTACAGAGGAATCCTCTACTCCAAAATCCTCAAAACTTCTAATTAGCACTAGCACATTTTGAAACCCTTCTAGAACAATTCCAAAATTGTAGGGCGAGTATAATTAGTAATTCGTGAGTGACAACTATAAAAAAATTGCGAGTAGTCTTAAATACTATAAAAATGAAAAAATAAGTATTTATCTCCAAATTAACAGAATTACATCAACAGTAACTGTAATAAATTTAACTTTGATTTAATCAAATAATAGAATATTTAAATAGAAAAATAATTTTTTTAGCTGTATTTGAAGAAGAATATATAGATTTTTATCAGTTCTTCGTGTTAAATACTATCTGCCTTTTATATAATCAAAAATATAAATCAAAATATATTTTATACTTTTTATTGATTTTTATCTAAAAAAGAAATATTGCGTTCGCTGTATGAGATAATTTAAAAAATAAGATTATATTTTTCATAATGGGAGCATTGTTAATTTTTTATTGGGCACAATGTCTCCCCATTATAAAAAATAGCTTTAATAAAATAATACCATCTAACGACACATGAAAACAAAAAAATGCCATTCTTGCTATAGCTAAAAAAGCGATTATTGATGGGTAAGCTGATTTGAAACAAATCACTTTCCGAGCGCAAGCTACTATTCGTAGAATGGTAAGTCTTACCTACTACTTACTACCAATTACCCTTTTCTCCCATCCCCAAATTCCGATTGCAAATCCTAACAATACCCAACATAACCAATCACCCCAACGGACATATAATGTTTGGGTTTGTTGTCGATAAATGGTTTGAGCGTGAGTTTCGTAGGAGTCGTGTCCGGATATCCATAATGTTTTACCGTGGGGATTTACGAATGCTGAATATCCGGTGTTGGTTGCTCGAACAGCCCATCTATCATTTTCAATGGCTCGCATGATATCTTGAGCGTGATGCTGAAATTGCATCGCTTCGCTATAGGGGTCGTTGTTGGAAGCGGTAATAATAAATTTTCCACCTTTTGCTGTTTGATTACGAAATTGTTCTGCAAATGCTGAACCGTAACAGATTCCCACGGTAACGTTACCAAAAGGTGATTCCACTATCTGGTTCGCTTTTCCCGGTATTTGTCTTGCGGTCACGGGTGATAATCTGTTGATAATACCCCCTAAAACGCTTTCAAAGGGAATATATTCTCCTAAAGGTACTAATTTTTCTTTATCGTAACGACTGTAAACTTTACCTTCACCAGTAAAAGTCAGCAAACTATTGGTATATCTATCTTGACCCTGACGTTTGTAACCCCCAACCCAAGCCATAACACCTTTTTCTCGCACCGCTGCTATTATGGGACTTTGAATAATTTCATTTTCAAAAAACGGTAATGCTCCTTCGGGAGTTACAACTGCTTCTACACCTTGATTAACTAAATTTAAATAACCCTGAGTATAATTTGTTCTGATGCGTTGCTTCCCTTCAGGTTTAAATTTTAGCCTGTTGGGAATATTCCCCTGCACGATTCCTACTTTTAAAGCAGCCTCCGAAGGTTGGGAAAGTGGACGGGAATACAAACTATAACCAATTAAATGAGCAGAAGTAAATATTGCGACTGCTAACACCCCTGATGCGGCGATCGCACTTGTTCCGAATCGCTGAGAAGCTTGTAAAACATCACTTTTATCTGAGTCATATCCTTCTCCTTGATAACCGGAGGAAAAAACCTTAAGCCGTCTGAGAAATGCTACATTCAAAGCTTCTGCCAATAACCCATTAACTGCAAATATCACGGCTGTTACTGCTGTGGGTCCCGAAATTTGACCTAGATGCAAAATTACTATATTATGCGGTGACTGAGTATATGAAATCGAACTCCACCACAAAGGACCAGCACTCCAAACTCTTTCTAAAGCACACCAAATAGCTGTACCAATCAGAACACGAAGCAAGCTGTTTTGAGTTGAAAATACCTTCATCAACCTAGCCCAAAGCATAACTAAAATACCTCCCCAAAAGGAGATAAAAAACCAAGCAAATGAAGCAATAGCAATACTTCCCAACCAAGGAACACCCAGCCATGTTAGGGGATGAAGTCCGGTAATCCAATATAAAGCAGTTCCGTGATAACCCAAAGCCCAGAGGAGAGAGGGGGGGAGGGGGAGAGGGGGGGAAGAAGATTTATTTTTTTGTTTTGAAGAAAGGTTTTTGAAGAAGCTTATAATTATTTGTTTTATATCAATATCTAAACATCATTATATAAAAACTATAGAATAGACCACAGTCTAAAATGCTCGTGTATTTTAGGAAAACCATTAACATCTTGTAAAAATACACGAG
>CAKZYM010001184.1 GCA_937884685.1 uncultured Calothrix sp. | reverse complement strand
CGCATTTTCTTCAACTTATTAATATCTAGCGCTAGCATTTTGATGGTGGTTGCAGCAGCTTCTTGATGTTGGGGGTCTTGTGTCGCTAAAATTTCCCCTGCTCCGGTATATCTGAAGTAGCTGCTACAGTTAGGGTCTAATGGAGAAATCATCAACTCTTCGTCGAACCAACCACCTTTTTTATGTCCGCAATGTACTGGTTTGGTTGGTCTTTTTTCGTCTTCTCCCTGACAGGATGAAATTAAGTTGCTGTAATCAAATGTCAGGTGGGTATATTTACTTTTTGGTCGGTAATGTTCGATGTGACATTTTTTGCGACTAATCCGAATTCCGCAGTAACAACAGATGTAACCTTGTTCGTGAAGTATGGAATCGTAAACGTCATTTTTAACTTTACGATTAAAGGATTTCCACTTTGTACTTGCACTTACTTTTTTGTTGTAAGCTGTTAAACTTTGTGGCTCCGAACCTTTTTCAATATGTTTCATTTTTTAAGAATTTCCTTACGTCGAATTAGTACATCCGCTCGAACAAATTCGGGTTCATCGTCGCCAATTTCTGATGCTAATTCTTCGCGTAATTCTTTCGCACCTTCTAAGTTTCCGTCGTCAATAAATTTGAATAGTTGCTGTAAACTATCTTTGATTTTTTGCGGTCTTTCGGGTACTTCCATTAAGTCTTCTAAGATGCTATTACTATCTCTTCCGTAGGAACCTTCGGCACCCATAATAATTAATCCTTCCGATTCATCTCTTTCTAAAATGAACACTCCTTCGGGTTGAACGTGACTAATTACTTGTGGTGAGTGAGTAGTAACAATAAACTGACAGTTAGGGAAGGTTTTCTTTAATGCTGGAATAATATCTCTTTGCCATCTAGGATGTAAATGTAACTCGATTTCGTCGATTAAAACGATACCGTCACCTAGTAATGGGTCATCGAGTCCGGGGTTTGCAATTGCTAATCTCCGAGCTAAATCTCCCACCATTGCGAGTAAGCATTTTTCACCATCGGATAGCTGATTAACGTTTAGTTCTCTATCTTGTTTTTTCACAGTCATTCTTAATGGAGAACGACGAATTCTTAAGTTAGATAAACCTGTAATTAAAGAATAAATTGCTTGTCTAACTGCTTCTAATTGATGGTTAAGAAAATTAGAATCATCAAGTCTTTGCTCGTTTTCTAAATCTTCTAGCTTTCTAAACCACTGAAAGAAACTATTAAAGTTAATTTGTACGCTGTCTAATGATTGTTCGTAAGCGCTTACCCGTTCGTTAGAATACTTCTTACGACCTCTTAAAGGAATTTCCAGTACTGCACGATTTACCCCATAATGAACGATAACGGGTAGATTATATTCAGAATTATTTTTTAAATTTTCCTGGGTTTCTTCTATAAAATTGCGTAACTCATTTAAATCGCTACCAGAATTTTTACTACGCTTTTTTTTCTGCTTAGAAACACACCAGCTTACTTCACCTTTATCAGTTTCAACTGTAATTTGATTACTAGTTTCTTCGCTCCCGGTAGAAATATCGGTTTCCTGAAACAATCTTCCCGAAGTTGTGGGATATTGGACTGGTTTTGTATAGCGAGATAAAAGAATTGCAATGCATTCTAAAATACTAGATTTACCGACACCGTTAATACCAATAATTACGTTCGGTTCTTTTTCTTGGAATTCCAGCACCATATTGCCGATTCCGCGAAAAGACTGCATTTCAATACGCTTAATTTGCATGTTTTTAATTAAGTCAAAATACTTAGAATTATGTATTTTAATAAATACGTATTCTTTAATAAAGATAGCTTGAATTTCTTTTTATTTGCACGATAATCGTGTTCTATCAAACCGTTATTTAATAAAAACAAGCAGGATTTATTTTTGGTTAATAAGAAATTATTTAATTAATAAAAAATAGTTAAATATTGTAGTTTAAAAGACAATTGTCAGGGACGGATAATTATTAATAGATAATAATATATTTGTGATTATTTTTGGGAGCATCCCAATTTTGAACAAATATTTTACCCAACACCCGCTTATGGGTGCAGCTATGTAAATGTAGCCCCAGGCTTTTAACCTGTGGGCTTTTTACAAAATTGGGATGTTCCCTTATTTTTTGATTGTTAATACATTGTTGTCTGATTACTTTCTGATATTCAGGTGCTACTTCTTATTTATCTTTGTTAAACAAAATAAGCACAATATAATCATAAGTAATAATAAACCGAGTTTCTATATCGTTATATATTCTTTAAAGGAATTATGTAGTAAATTCTTATTCTTATCTATTTCCGTCTCCAGCGACCAATCATAATTACCAATTCTCAATTACTTGTTTAATATCTTTTTTTCATAAACAGTTGATATTGCTACCGAAACTCTCTTGTGTTCGGGAGAAAATTTATATAATTCGATATCAAACCGAAATTATGATTTGTAATCTATATGACTTTAGCAAAAATTGAAATGATAGCTGATTTTTAGCTGTTTACCCTTGACGAATTCTATATAAATACGAGAAGTTATATAATCATACTTCTTGAAAAACTTTTATTTTATTCCTTCTTCTTTACTAATTATTCGCTATGGCTAATCGTTTCCCAGAACCGAAATTACCAGAACTTCGGCTAGAAGCAGCAAACGAGAACACTTCGCCACAGCGGTTAGAAGAGTTAGCTAAATTTAATATTGAGTTAACAAGAATTGTAGCTAAAAATGCAAATACTGCTCCTCAATTTTTACAGCATTTAAGTAGTAATTCTGATACTCTGATTCGGAAAAATATTGCAGCTAATCCTAATACCCCTACAGACATTTTATTAGAATTAGGAGCAGAATTTCCTCAGCAACTGTTGGATAACCCGGTATTTTATTTACTGCTATTGGAAAATCCAAATTTTGTCTCGGATATCCCTATTGTTACTTTGCAAAGCTTGTTGAAACTAGATGAGGTACCACCATCCTTTCTAGAATTGGCAACCAATCATGACGATGTGGAAGTTTTGTTGACCATTGCTATGAATCCAAAAACACCCAAAACAGCTTTGCGAGCATTAACTCAGGTACAAAATATAGAAGTTGCTGAAGCTGCTTTTTTACACGTTTCTTTGGGTGGAGAAATGCAGCATGGCTGGGATGAAGCTGCTTTCGGAGCAATGCAAACTACAAATTTACCACGCGATCGCCAATCTGAAATGTATTTGTGGGCTATTGGTGCTGTACCTGATTATTTGCTGAAAACTCTGGATGCTGAAGTACGTTTACATATTGCTGGAAGTTTAGATAGTGCGGAGGATATTTTAGCTGTATTAGCCAAAGATAGCTACAGTCGGGTACGTGCAATGGTTGCTCAAAATCCTCGTACTCCCATAAATATTGTTGAAGATTTAATGGGAGACGTAAGCGATATTGTCCGGGAAGCTATCGCTAATCATCCCCTCACACCCCTAACTTTACACCAGCAGTTTCAACTGCAATTAGAAGCAACAGAAAATCCAGTGACATCGGTAGATATTCTCAGACAACTTTCTACGAGTCAATGGATGCGGATTCGTTTAGGTGTTGCAGCTCATTTCAACACTCCGGGAGAAGTATTATTACGATTAGCAAGCGATGAAGATGTAATGGTACGTAAAGCTGTAGCTCTAAACGTCAATTCAACCGCAGAAACGCTAGAGCAATTAGCCACCGATAACGATGCTTGGATTGCTAAAATTGTCGCCGCTCATCCCAATAATCCGGCTAAAAATGGTTTTTTATCTCAAAAAACCACAATACACGACTATATAAACACAGCCCGTGCCCAAGGTATTCCAATTATGCCAGCATACGCCGTCTACGACCCCAATCTGTTAACGGCAATGGCAGAAAGCAGCAACTACGATACTCGTCAAAGAGTCGCACAACATCCCAACACTCCCATTCACGTTTTAGAAAAACTTGTTGATAACGAAGATAATTCGATTCTGGAAACCGCACTTCACAATCTTGCTCACAATTCCAAAACCCCCGACAATACCTTACAATGTCTAGCGCAAACTTCTGACTTAAAAATTTGTACCGCTGTAGCTCGTCATCGCAACACTTCTAGCATCACCCTCAAACAGCTAGCAAAACATCATCGTTGGGAAGTACGTACCATAGCAGCCAAAAATTTAAAAATCCCTCAAGAAACTCTCATACAACTGATTCAAGATAAACACAGAACAGTTCGAGAAGCAGCAATCAACAATCCCTATGCTCCTGCAAGTCTCTTACAACAGCTTGATATCCTCAAAAACCAAAATACATCCCCACAAACCCTTAACCAACTTTCTACTAGCAAATGGGTAATCGTTCGCCAGGGGGTTGCACGTCATCCCAATACCGACAAAAACCTGCTCAAACAGCTAGCAGAAGACAGAGTTAACATGGTACGTCTCGGAGTCGCTGAAAATCCCAATACTCCCAGCAGTTTACTAGAACTATTAGCAGTAGATAAAGATGATGCAATTGTGATTGCTGTTGCAAATCATCCCCACACATCTTTAAATATTCTCGAACAGCTAGCAATTCTAGGAAAACCAGACAATCCAATCAAGCAAGCAGCTGTCAAAGCTTTGATAAACCGCTTTCCAGATAAAATCAGTAAAACTCTAGCAGACTGCATTACTTCTTTTACTCCCATATATACTCGCTTACTCGTTTTTTTACACCCCTCAACACCAAGCGAAATACTAGCCCAAAATATTCATTCATCATCTTGGTTAGAAAGATACGCAATCGCTCAAAACCCCAACACACCCAGTGATATACGTACAGCATTAACTCGCGACGGAAATCGAGTTGTTCGTGCAGCTGCGAGAGGGAGGTAGGGAGCGGAGGGAGCGGAGGGAGCGGAGGGAGCGGAGGGAGCGGAGGGAGCGGA
>CAKZYM010001183.1 GCA_937884685.1 uncultured Calothrix sp. | reverse complement strand
CACAATTTAATTCTACAAATACTGATAATATTGATGTCGAGAATTCTTCAACAGCTATTCAACCTCAATTAGAAAATCAACAACAAAATCAAAATCAAGATATTATTCAATCACAATCAGTTGAATCACTACCAAAGGAAAATCGAGTAGAAAATGATTCCCTAGTTAGTGATAATAAAAATAAAATTGTAC
Source organism: uncultured Calothrix sp. (assembly GCA_937884685.1). GTDB lineage: Bacteria > Cyanobacteriota > Cyanobacteriia > Cyanobacteriales > Nostocaceae > Rivularia. The sequence continues at coordinate 4,724 of CAKZYM010001183.1, read as the reverse complement.
AACCACAAACAATTACCAACCCTCAACAACCACAATTAGAAGAATTTACCCAAAATATTCTACCAAAATCACAATCCTCATTAGCAAAACCATCTTCTCTTCAGAGACAAACGGAAAGTAATTCTACTTTCTCAGAACAAAAAAATAATAATATAAAATCTACTACATCCAATAATGAATTAGATAATTCTAAATCTGAATTACCCGAATTTATACAAAATCATCCAATTGATATTCAACCACGCTTAGATAATCAGAGCATACCCATTTCAAAATCATTAACCAAGTTATCACCTTTGACTCAAGAATCTGATTTTCTGATGTCTAAACTGACAACTGAATTCTCCGAGGAGACACCTTTAAAATCGGAACAAAATACTTCAAATATTAGATTGACCGAAGATGAAGCACAAGCAAAAGCAAATAATTTTAACGAACAATCTAATAATCTTAAATCTTCTGGAGATACTCCCGAAAAATGGTCTAATATTTCTGAACTACTATCCTTAACTCCTCAATCTCTTGCTGCTAAAGATAATTTACTTTTAAGATATTTTCTTCCCGATTGATAATCATCTCCACAGCATCCACAGATTGATATCTTCATTCAAGAATATAATAACTTATTATTGCCAAACACAACTGAAGAAATTCCCGATGAATGGTCTAATATTTCTCAATTAATCGGCGAAAACAATAAATTAGAATCAGAGAATAATCTTGTTTCGACACCTATTGAAACCGAAAAACCTTCAATACAACTAGTCTCTCCTTTTCCCTCGACTTCACCCAATCCGAAAATAAATGATAGCAATATCACTTCTGAAGAAATTACCCAAAATTACACCAAAAAAGATGATTATATCGACGAAAAACAATTAGAAATTATGGCTCAAAAAGTATATAGTATTCTGCAACAACGCTTAGAAATAGATTGTGAAAGAGAAGGTAAAAAATCTGGAATGTTTCAAAGCCATTTTAATGAATCTATTAACACACAAAAACAGGATGAAGTCAACTTACCATTAGACAATCAATTACAAACTTTAGCTCAAGAAGTTTATTTTATGTTACGACTGCGAATGGAAATCGAAAAAGAACGATAAATTAGTTAATCTTTGACTTTATTTTTATTATGTATATAGAAAAGGTAAATAAATGGAATTAGTAAAAGCCGAACTAAAATGTATCGATGGCGGAAGTGATATCAAATTTATGTTTAATCCCAGTCAGTTAGCTTTTGAAGGAGTAGTTGAAACATCTGAAAACCCAGGAGCGCGTACTCAAAAACAAGGTAAGCCAAAAGTCAGTTTTTCTAATATCAAGGCTTACAAAATTACTATTAATAATATCTTATTTGATACCTATGAAGAAGGAGATAATGTAGTTAAAAAATATATTGATAACTTGAAAAAAGCAGTAGAATTTTCCTCTGGAAAAGAACGACCTCCCGTTTATAGATTTATGTGGGGTGAACAGATGTATATGAAATGCTGTTTTATCGAAAAATTAAATTATAAACTAACGATGTTTCTTCCTAATGGTACCCCCGTTCGTGCTGTAATTGATAGTCTTACTCTCAAAGAAGCCGACGAACCCAAACCCAATCAATCTGTAGCTGCTCCTAAAGCTAGTAATAAAGTTCGTCAAACTGATAACATGAAAAGTCGCAGTAAAAATAACCGCAGAATACGATGAAAGTTAGTTGTTAGTTGTTAGGAATTATTAATTATCCCCCTATCTTCCAATTATCAATTATCAATTACCAATTACCAATTACCAATTACCTATATGGCTACTTATCGCTCCCTAACAAAATTACAAATAGATGGTAAAGATGTTGACGATAAATTTATGGAGGATATTCTCCAAATTTCTGTAGAAGAAAGTTTACATCGTCCGGGAATGTTTACTTTAATTATTCAAAATGATTATTTTCCAGGTCGAAACCAGGACGAAATCTGGCGTTATAAAGACTTATTACAAATAGGTAAACCCGTTAAAATTGGTTTTATTGCTAGTACTAGTGAATCTCCGGATTTTGATGATGAACATCCCAAATATATTTTAGAAGGGGAAATTACAGCAATTGATACTAATTTTACTGGCAAATCTCAAGCACCTGTAATAGTTAGGGGTTATGATGTTTCCCATCGCTTACATCGTGGAAGACATAACCGTTCTTTTCAAAACATGACTGATAGCGATATTGTCAAGAAAATTGTCGAAGAAGTAGGTATAAAAATTGGCAATATTGATGCAAGTGGTGTAGTTCATGAATATATATTTCAATCCAATCAAACCAACATGGAATTCTTGCGGGAAAGAGCGGCAAGAGTTGGTTTTGAATTGTTTATTCAAGATGGTAAACTTAATTTTCGCAAACCCAAAGCTGACAGCGAAGAATTAAAACTTAAATGGTTAACAAATTTGCATAGTTTCCGCATTCGGGTTACAAGTGCAGAACAAGTCAAAGAAGTTGAAGTTCGCGGTTGGGATTACAGCAAGAAAAGACCAATCGTATCCACCGCAAAATCTGCAAACGTAATTACTAATACTCAAAATGGTGTAGGTAGCGAAACAAGTAATAAATTTAACGGTAAATCTCCTATGCCTAAAATGGTAGTTGTAGACCAACCAGTATTTAATCCTAAAGAAGCAGATGCGATCGCACAATCATTATTTGATGAATTGGGGGGACAATTTATCAACGCTGACGCAAAAGCAGAAGGTAACACAAAAATTCGTCCGGGAATACTGGTAAGCCTAGAAGACATGGGACAGCACAGCGGTAAATACTACGTTACCGAAACCCGTCACATATATTCAGAAAGAGTTTACAGCACAGAATTCAGCATTCGCGGTTCCCGTGGAGGTAACTTATTAACCGCATTAGCATCTCAGAATAAACCGCAGCCAGGAAATGCATTTTTAGTCGGAATTGTTACCGATAATCTAGATCCCGAAGGCTGGGGAAGAGTCAAAGTCAAATTTCCTACCATGACCGAAGACCACGCTAGTAATTGGGCAAGAATAGTAGCTCCCGGTGCAGGAGCGAATAGGGGTATTTACTGGTTTCCAGAGATAAATGATGAAGTATTAGTTGCCTTTGAACACGGAGATATGCATCGTCCCTATATCATTGGTGGAGTATGGAATGGTACAGACCCCACACCCAGAGAAATAGGCGATATAGTAGCCGGTGAAAAAGTGCGCTTGCGCGGTTCTACAACTCGTTTCGGTCACAAAGCCTGGTTTGTCGATGAGGATAAAGGTAGTGAAAAACGCGGTTATTACATTCAAACTGGTACAGGTTCAGGTCACTGGCTGCGATTTAACGACACCGATAAATGTATCGAAATTGAAACAGCAGGAGGACAAAAAATACTTATAAATGATGTTGACGGCAGTGTAAATATTAAAGCTAACAACACAATAAATAACAGTGCTATGGCTAGTATCAGTTCAAAAGCTGCGTCCATAGATCATACTGCCACGACTAACATGAGTTCAAAAGGTGCATCACTAAATACTACAGCTACCGCGAACCTCAGTATGAGTTCAGGTGCAGCAGCTAGTTTAATCGCTGGTGCTTCCTTGAGTATGACAGCAGGAGCTGCTATCAACATGACTGCTACAGGTACGGTCACAATAACTGCGCCAACAATTTTCCTGAATGGTTTAGTTAAAATCAATGGATTGATACCAATGCTACTCCCCCTATAATGTACTGATTTGCAATTGCTTAAGTAAGTGCAATTCTAGTGTAGGGTGTGTTACGGCATGAATAAATTCTTTTAAAGCTACCATTCAAATAAAACCGTAACGCACCATCCAATATTGCTAGCCTTCTCACATCATGAAGAGTACGATATGAAATCTATAATCCAAAATTCCAACAACTAATATTTGTCACAAAACTTACAAGTATTTGTAAATAAAATAACATTCGATAGCGATAAAACGAGTATATATTAGATGCAGTTAATAACCTCACAGGAGGGAAGGTATGGGTAGCGAGTTTGTAACGCGAAAGTCTTCTGTATGGGGAAAGAAATCCAAAACCAAGCCTTCCTTATTCACTCCACGTCCTTTCTCCGTACCAACTCGCGAAGACAATACAGTAAGCAAGAAAGAATTACCAAAGGATATTCCTCCAGCAAATTATATTACTGACAAAATAGGTAGAGGTTTTCCTCAACCTGCTATTCAGCGTGAGGAAGATTCACAGGAGAAGGAATCCGAACAAGAAGCGGATATCAATGCAAAGTCCGATGTCTCTGCTGATGATGAAAATAAAGAAGAGAATATTAATTTAAAACCTGCTGCGGAAACAGCTTCACCGCAGTTGGAAGATGAAGATAAAAAAGAGCAAGAAGATTCTTCGCTTGATTTGAAGTCAGATGAAGCAATTCAAGCAAAATGTAGTGAATGTGAAAGCGAACAACAACAAGAAAGTGCATCAATTCAAACTAAATTAACCGTTGGGGAACCGGGGGATAAATACGAACAAGAAGCAGATGCAGTTGCAGCGAAAGTAGTAGAACAAATAAACTCACCGTCATCTGAGCAATCTGTACAAGGTAAAGTTGAGCCAGTTGTAACTCAGGTAATGCGTCAAGGTGGTACTGGTGGAGGAACTGTTAATCAAGATGTAGAGCAAAATATACAACAAGCGCGGGGTGGCGGACAGGGTTTAGCTGATAATGTTCGGGAGCCGATGG
>CAKZYM010001182.1 GCA_937884685.1 uncultured Calothrix sp. | reverse complement strand
GAGATAGTTGAAATTACCAATCAATCAACAGGTTTTTGTCCACAACCGGAATCTTGGGAAGATGTTGTAAAAGCTCTCGATTTAATAAATATTCCGCATCCGTCTTCGTTTAATATCGAATTTATTTTTCGACGTTGCTGTAGTTGTAATCAAATAAATATTGTGAAAGATAATTTATTCATTTGTTCGGTTTGTGCTTCTGAACTTCCTCTGAGATGGAATTTTAGTTAATTTGTAGCAAGCAAATTGTATTTGAAATATTTTTTACTGTTTCCTGTTCGCTTTTTTTTATAATTTTCATGTCATCTCAAGAGAAGTTAGTCGAAATCTCTGATATCCAAGCAGCAGCAAAACGTCTTGAAGGAATAGCTTGCTGTACTCCGGTTCTTACTTCAACGACTGTAAATCAAATTACAAATTCTCAAGTATTTTTCAAATGCGAAAATTTTCAGCGGACGGGTTCTTTTAAATTTCGCGGTGCATATAATGCACTTTCACAACTATCAGAATCACAAAAACAACAAGGTGTAATCACTTTTTCATCGGGAAATCACGCTCAAGGAATCGCACTTGCAGGAAAGTTACTTGGTATTCCGACTACAATTGTAATGCCAGAAAATGCTCCGATAGTTAAGCAAACTGCAACTCGCGGTTATGATGCTGAAGTGATTTTGTATAACCCACAAAAAAATTCTAGAGAAGAATTAACGCAGAATTTAGCGAGAGAAAAAGATTTAATCATTATTCCTCCTTTTGACCATCCTCATATAATCGCAGGACAAGGAACAACAGCTTTAGAATTAATTCAAGAAGTTGGAGAATTGGATTTATTATTAGTTTGCTGTGGTGGTGGTGGTTTAATTTCTGGTTGTGGGATTGCTGCTAAATCAGTTTTACCAAATTGTCGCATTATTGGAGTAGAACCCGAACTTGCTGATGATGCTACTCGTTCGTTTCATTCAAAAACTCTGCAATTTGTTAATAATCCCGAGACTATTGCTGATGGTGCAAGAACAACAAGTTTGGGACAAATCACTTTTCCTTTAATCTTGGAATATGTTGACGATATGACGACGGTATCGGAAGAAGCGATTATTCGGACTATGTTTTTTATTTGGGAAAGAATGAAAATTGTGGTTGAACCCACGGGAGTTTTAGCAGCAGCAGCTTTATTAGAAGGTGTGGTTAAAAGTCCGGGTGATAAAATTGGTGTAATTATTAGTGGTGGGAATGTTGATTTAAAGGAAGTTGGGAAGTTATTTAATTAAATTCATTGATTTTCCTTTACTTTACTCAACCAAATCACCGTATCTTCTAAACCAAGTGCAATTTCATTTCCTAATGTTTCGATATAAATCATTCCATCGCTAATTGCTAAACCTCTAATGGGATACCATGTATTTCTTATCCGGATAAGTAGTTCTAGTTGAATTACTCGACCTTCAATTTTACGCCGATATTTCCACCAAGTTCGCCATAGCATACCTGCTTTTTCGCAATGCATTTTATAACCTGGTGGAATCTGACAGTATTCATACTGATAAAATCCACGATTATCTGCTTCTCCAATCAGCAAAAAGTTATATTCGGCTAGTACTTGGCTAATTAATTGCCAGTATGTTGATTTTTGTTTAATAAAAAATGGATTTAATGTACGCTCTAATTTTGTAGTAGCAACTATTCCTTCTTTTTTTGCAGTTAATTGATTACTTTTGTAAACTGCTTCACCCAGTAATGTTGAATTTGCTAATAAAACTTCCTTTTTCTGTATGGATAGTTTAATGAATTCTCTAATTAAATCAATATCGGATAACATCGGAAACCGTTTTGTAATAGTAATGCTATATTACCCATTCAATTCGTTTATCTTTCGTCCGTATAAAATATTCGCTTTATGGTTACAATATTTACGCTTCAGCTACTGACTGCAAATTTATCTTTTGCAAAAGCAATCTTCTCTTCAATTCCGGAAAGTTTATTTACATAGGATTCAACTGTTTTCAATCGAGGAATTAATCCGGATTGATTAGCAATTTGAATTGAAAGTCCGGGACGAGCATTAATTTCAAGTAGTAATGGACCTTTTTCTTCATCCAAAACTACATCAATACCAAGATAGCCAAACTCGGTTTTTTCGCATAATTTAGCAGCCATATCTAAGATAGTATCCCAATGAGGAATTTCTCTATCTGTCAAAGTTGCGTCAGTATCGGGATGCTTTTCTATATAGCGATTATTTTGGATTGCTGTTAATGTTTTACCGGTATTCAGGTCGATACCCAAACCCAAACCACCTCTGTGTAAATTAGCTTTACCATCAGAAGCTTTAGTTGGTAAACGTAACATTCCCATGACGGGGACACCTTGATAAATAATTACCCGGATATCAGGAACACCTTGATAAGTAATTTCATCAAATACCGGGTCAAACTGGACAGCATATTCAATAATAGTTTTATCGCCTAATCCACCTAGGGAAAATGCTCCACCGAGGATATTATGAATATGATATTGTAAATCCGATTTGGAAAGGATTTTTCCACTAGGTTTTTTGAAACCTTCATCGGTAACTTCAGTAATAGCTTCTATTCCATCACCACCGCTACCTTGAGCGGGTTTTACAACAAAAGAATCATGTCCATCGATTATTTCTGATAGCTTTCCTACTTCATTTTGAAAAGAAATCACACCGTAGGTTTCCGGTATTGGAACATTAAGTTCTTCTGCAATTCTCTTTGTTTCTAACTTGTTATCGGCTAGTTTATAAAGTTTACGCGGATTACTAGGAAAAAGATAATCAACATTACGAGCATTGATTCCTAGAACTCCTTCACGCATTAATGTAAATGGAAACATCTTATCAATTTTGGATTTTGGATTGTGGATTTTGGATTGATTAAGTTAGGAGTTAGGAGTTAGGAGTTAGGAGTTAAAATTATTTCTAACCCCTCTTCCCTCTCTACCCACTCTTCCCCCTCCCTCTTTTCTTCTAAGACTGACTCAACTGTTTTTGCATTGATTTATATCGGAAAT
>CAKZYM010001181.1 GCA_937884685.1 uncultured Calothrix sp. | reverse complement strand
ATAATACTAGGTAAAATTACATCATTATATCTAAGTAAAAATCCGGAACAAAACCGAAAATATTTAATCTTAATCACTATCGGTTACGCCACCATTTCACTAATTAGTTTACAGCTTTATATCTCATCCGCAGCGATTCTTTTACCTTGGCTTTTACCAACAATCACTTTTTGGTTCTACGTTTTGAGTGCTGTTACTAAAAAAGACTTAATCAATGAATAAAATTCAATCGGTGTTACGTAGTTCAATCTTATCAGCAACAGCTTTCATCAGTTTATTTTCCTTGACTCCCCAACCAGTTTACGCTCAAACTATTTCCTTTAAATTAGCATTTCGTAAAGACCCAGAACCACCTATAAAACCAGTCAAAGGAACATCCCGTGGACCCTTTTGCTTAATATCCCCAGATGCTCCTGGTAAAACTAGAATTATCTGGAACACCAAACCATTCTTCTTATGGAAAGGTGATATTAAGAAACTGGCAGTTGTAGCTCCCGGTAGTAAAAAATACTTAAAAACTCAAATTGTCACCGGAAATCAAAATGTAAATTATACAGGTCAAGCATTAGAACCTGGTAAGACATATAGACTATCAATTTTCTTAAGCGAACTTGACAATGCTTCTCCTACCATGTCCATCCCATTCAAAATAATGGAAGCACCACAGCGAAATCGTATCGGTGCAGAATTAAGACTTTTGGAGATATTAAACAACAATCAAGGTGCAGATGCAGAGAAAATAGCACAGAGAAAAGCCGAATATTTTGCTGATAAAGGATTATGGATGGATGCTTTACAGCAAGCTTATTCCGTTCCCAATCCATCAGCAGAATTGTCCCAGAGAATAGAAGATATTCCTAACGAGATGTGTAAATAAAAGATAATCAGGATAAACAACATTAATGTAGAGATGTAGCAGTGCTACGTCTCTTTCATTTTGCGAGCTAATCTATTCGTGTTTTTTGCATACCCCTCACACCACCCAGATATATAAAAAAATAGGGAAGCGAAATTAAATTTATTTAATTGTTTAAGTATTTAATTTCAAAACTGCATACCCCCAAAATACTGAGAAATATAAAGAAATAGAACACCACACAGGGTTCATAAAGTAAGTACATCTACTATTACTTCCGATAATTCATTAACCAAAACAATAACCTAACAAGAGGAACGCAAATGAAAGGTTTAAAAGCATTATCTGCAATCGTTGTACTCAGCTTTATGGTAATTAGTCCCAGAGTCAACGCTCAAACATTTCCCAATACTAATATCAAGCGACAGACTGAGAAATTACAAGTTGAATCAAATTCAAATCAAGACAAAGCTATAAGTTACTTCAAGCAAGGATTGAGTCTTTTGGGAGCGAAAAAATATCCTGAAGCAATCAAAGCTTTCAACGAAGTAATCAGAATACAGCCAAATAATCCATATGGTTACTTAGGTCGAGGACTTTCCTATTTTCGCCTAAAGCAATATCAGCAAGCAAAGACCGATTTAGATAAAACAATAGAACTGGATAATTCAATAGCTCATGCTTACTTTTACCGAGGAATTACTAACTATATGTTAGATAATACAAATAATGCAATTACAGATTTACAAACGGCAGCAAGATTATTTGATCGAGATGGAAATACAAAATTAGCTCAAACATCTCGCGATCTAATTAGGAGAATGCGTAATGCATAATACTTGAAATTGCCTTCACCCTCAAAGGATGGGGCTACAATTACAAAGCCCCTCCGGGTATCTCCTCCGGAGACGCAATACCTAAGGTACGCTCCGCTAGGCGCCACTCCCCATAAGGTTGGGAGACTACCCACGGGGGTGGATTCACTATCTGCGTAGGCTTAAAAAGCCCCCCAAATGAGCGGGGGGCTGGGGAATCTTAATCTTTACAACAAAAGCAAAATCAAACAATGAAGTTCTCACAATCATTTCCCAGTATTGCGCTATCATTTATCAGCATTCTCACTTTTTCTGCATTACCTTTGAATAGCACAATCGCTTTAGAAGTATCACCAGCTAATCTCAAAAGTAATTATCTTTTATCGCAAAACAATACTAATTCAATATCAACAGAGCAAATTAAACAAGTTGCAAAAATTCAAAATGCCACATTGGTTCAATATTCGCTGTTGACTAATGAAGCGCAAGAATCAAAATTAGCAATTTGGGTGATTAAACCTACAGGTGAAATTACCATGCGTCGCGTCGATTTAAAAGCTTGGAAACAAAAATCAACGACTTCGCTAGCAGAATTAATTACAAAAACTAACAGTAAACTTCATTCGGGTAATTACTTTAAGAAAGGAGGAATTTCAATAGGAAAATCTTCCCAAAATAAGCCAATCAGTATTGAATTAAAAAAACTTCATCAAGTATTAATTCAACCTATAGCTGATTTGTTACCTAAACAACCAGAAGAAAGAGTTATTTTCATCCCTCAAAATAAATTATTCCTCGTTCCCTTTGCAGCATTACAAGATAACAACGGTAAATATCTAATCGAGAAACACACAATATCCACCGCTCCCTCAATTCAAGTATTAGATTTACTTTATCAGCGAAAAATTGCACGTAACAATCAAAAATCATTTGTCCCTAAAACCATGACAGATGATGAATTATTGATAGTGGGAAATCCCACAGCACCAAAAGTATCCTTGACAAAAGGAGATGCTTGTAAACCACCATCATTACCGGGTGCAGAAAAAGAAGCAAAAAACATTGCACAGATATTAAAAACTCGACCATTAACGGGTGATGCTGCGACAGAAACCGCAATTGTGGACAAAATGTCCCAAGCGAGAATTATTCACTTAGAAGCAATGACTTATCCCGAAGACTGTAAGCCAAATACCTCCCC
>CAKZYM010001180.1 GCA_937884685.1 uncultured Calothrix sp. | reverse complement strand
ATTCAATATCCTCAATACAGGGATTGCGATAGCTTTCATCAAATCCACCAAGGCTTTCAAATACCGAGCGACGAATTGCTCCACAGGCACCCCAGAAAGTAGAGGCAACTTCAGAAGATACTTGATGGGTGTAGTGGTGAAATAAATTCTTGTATTGGGATAAGAAGTTTTTAGCACCTGGTTTATCGTCGTAGGAACCAATCAATGCTGCTAAATCTGGCTGCTGCTCGAAGCGTTGCTCAACTAAGCTTAATGTATTTCTATGAAGCGTCACATCTGCATCTACGAAAAATAAAATATCTCCCTGGGCTGCTCTTGCACCAATATTTCTAGCACGAGCGGGACCTCCTGAACTTGGTAATCGAAATACCTTTGCGCCAAATGCTTCTGCAACTTGCCAAGAGCCATCTGTATCACCATCAGACACCACAATCACCTCATCGGCAGGACGGATACTCTCTCTAATCGCTGCTAAACACTTTCGGAAGTCTTCTCCACCGTTATAAACCGGAATCACAATCGAAATACTAATTGAAGATGTTGTCATTTGTCAGGTAAAAGCTAATACAATGGCGATAATTATTTTTGAATTATCTATGTTTTTTACATGAACTCGATTGCGAATGTTTAATTCATGTTTTATGTAAATACGCTTCGTTTTTAGTTAAATGTAGAGATATTTTTTACTCAATTTAGCAATTAGTATCAATTAACTGTTCTATCTGTTATTTATAAAATTAAATATCATTTCAGGTTATACAACTTCAATACATTAAGCTACAAACATCTGAATATTCAGCTTTTAATATGAATGATTAACAGCGTTGTGTAGAATAGCTTGTGATTTAAATAGCATATAATGTAATTTGAATATTAAATTACTAGCTCGTGAAAAATCTTTAGATTCGTAAATATGAAAACCTCTTTTTCAATAAATTGTCATCCTCTCTTTATCCAAAACTATCTACTTAAATACTGATATCATATCCGTAAAAAAATATTTTTTTTAATTTAAATGCATCAATATTATCAATAAGTACAGTTGAAAGCCCAGATAGCAAACTTGTTAGAGCAAATTATTTTTTACAAAATTTGAAATTCACCTAATCGTCTTTAGTTAAAATAAAAAATAAATTTTTAGTGAAGTAGTCTTAGAGAATATTTAAAATCAAATCACATAAACTTTATAAAAGACAAACTTTATAAAGCTATTTTTCTCAAAAATGAAGCTTCTATTTGACCAATCATTCCTTGATGCTACAAACACCATTATGGGAATTTTAATTATAAATTCCAAATTATAAATTCTAAAATGACACCCCTTACTATAAAACTTTCAACAAAATAGGCATGTTTTTGAGGATACAAAAATAAATGATTTAGAACAAATGCTGATGTATTATTTACTACTTGTAGTTCTATGTTTATTATAATATACTTAATTTAGTTGATTGTAGTAATTTAGTGTAAACAGGTGATTCTGCTGAACTCGTGATAGTTATTGACCTAAAATAGCGTGTTTCTAGTAAATGATTTATAGTTCAGTTCCGATTGTATTGACAAAGACATCCATATATAAATTTGAGATGAAAGAGTAAGCTACTTAATCGCTTAAGTTTATATTTAAGGGGCATCAAAATATTTTAAATTAAAACAAATACATTCATTTAATTATCCGGATTTTTGTATTTGTAAGTAGAAAGAAGATTATACAAAAAGTCGCTGGCTAGTCGTAAGATAGTTTATTTTTAAACTTATCCTCTTCAACCTCTAAATTGTGTTTCATCCTATTAACTAAGCATTCTTAAAAATTACATTGCTTAGTGCTAATTATATATTTAATGACGGCTAGGATTTGATTGATTATACATAGCCTAATTTACTGTTGCATATGCTTCGATAGCAATATAGCAATATTTAAGCTATCCAAGAATCCATTTATAGCTGCTAGCTTCGTGTGAGCAGCTAGCACTGATGGTACAGATAAGAGCTTGTAAATTAGGTGACCCTTAAACATCTCTAGAAAGCAAACTTCAACTCAAGAATTACAAAGATTGAGGTTTATCTAGAGAAAGTAATACATTAGGTGACTATTATTACTGAATTAAAACTTAACTTACGGAGAATTTACTGTAAAAAGAAGAATTTTCGGCGTTGCATAAATGCGGGATGAATTAAAGGCTGAAACTATTATTATTGCGTTCAAGATTAAGCCAAATCATCCCATTAATTAGCAACGCGGAATTTTCTTCTTCTCATCCTTATCCTGACCTAATGATTAAACCTATTAGTTTCGACAAGTTGTAGAGACGTAAAATTTTACGTCTCTACAGAAATACGGAAATTTTTGCTGAGTATACGGTAAGAACAAAACGTTTCTTATTTTGTTGCTTTGCCTCACTCGGCAATTTTAATTTGATTGAGTACTAGTAGTTAAACCATTCCTAGGTAAATTATTGCAAATGACATACTCTACTTCTAAAGTAATTGAGTCGGAATTTGATACTGCTTGCGTTCAATCTAAAAATACACAAGATGAAGAGATAGATACTAATGACAAAAAAACAATCACAGCTTTCAGCGTGTATTTATTAGAACGACGAATTGATTGTATGGATGTATTTGCGATTGTGGAAGCAGTAGAAAAAGCTTGTAACGAAGACAAGAAAATAATCTTAGCTAATTACAACATCAATGCCTTTAATTTATCGATGCAATTACCTTGGTATCAAGAGTTTTTGCAGAATGCGGATATTGTCAACTGTGACGGCATGGGAATATTAAAGGCAATCAGTATTATGGGGTTAGATTTACCATTAGATTACCGAGTATCCTATACATTACTTATGCCTAAAATATTAGAAAATTGCAACCAAAATGAATTTTCTGTATTTTTGTTAGGTGGAAAGTATAAACATTTAAATTCTTCTCTTGATAACCTGAATCTTAATTATCCGAAGATTATTCTCGCCGGACATCACGGATATTTTGATAAAGAAGATTCAGAAGCAAATCAAGTACTAATTAAGCAAATAAATCAGCTAAAACCAAATATTTTGCTTGTAGGTATGGGAATGCCAATTCAAGAATATTGGGTAAATAAGTATCGGGATAGCCTAAATGTAAATACAATTATGCTTGGTGGAGCAATAATCGATAGAATTGCTGGAATTGTTCCCGATTGTCCCCATTTAATAGCTATGTCAGGCTTTGAGTGGCTATATCGTCTTTTACGGGAGCCAAAACGTTTAGCAGCTCGTTATTTGTTAGGGAATTCTGCTTTTGGATTACACATTGTCTTGGCAATATTTAATAAATCGCGCTTGCGAGTCGAATTTACCTCAAAAGTCGAAAAGAACAATATTGAGATGAAATAGTTATGGCTTAATGGCATATCTATTGGAACTCTAGATATTGTTAAATTGTATTCTGAGTTATATATTTTATTGTTGCTAATTTAAGTGCAAAATAAAGTAATTTAAGGGTGTTACAAGATACGTATGTGTTCGTTTTTACTAGGTTTATGAATAATTATGGCTGTCTCTAAAATAGCCATAATTGTTAACTTGAAAGTTATTGGTTTTTGAAGTTTTCTGTGATTGT
>CAKZYM010001179.1 GCA_937884685.1 uncultured Calothrix sp. | reverse complement strand
GGCGAAATTTTGCTTATGAGTCCTTTACCCAGACACGGACGTGAAGCACATTTGCTTGCTAGGATTGTTGAAACCTTGCTCGACAGCGAAACTCGAAATTACGAAGCTTTTACTCCTATCACAATGGACATTCCCGAAGAAGGTGGAATTGAACCAGACTACTGTTTCTATATAGATAATTGGAAAGCTGCTGTAGGTAAAGATAGGATTAATTGGCAAATTGACCCACCTCCCGATTTAGTAATAGAAATTGACGTTACTTCTTACACCGCTGCTGAGGATTTTCTTCCTTATAAAGTTCCAGAAGTTTGGTTATTTAAGAAAAGTGGTTTGAGTATTTATGGTTTGTCAGAGAATAGCTATCAACAGCAATCTTTTAGTAAGTATTTTCCAGGGATTGATTTATCAGAAATCATTAATAGCGTTTTCAAAGTTGCTTCGGAGGAAGGAACTGGGGTTGCGATTAGGGGTTTGAGAGAGGAATTGAAGGGGGAATTAAAGTAAATTAAAAATAGGAAATATATTTAGATTTTTGTAACAAAATATTCCAAGGAGTTAAATATGACGAAAACTCGTAGTTTTACAGTCATTGTATATAAAGAAGATGATATGTATATAGCCGAATGTCCGGAAGTTGGTACAGTTGACCAAGGTGAAACAATTGAGAAAGCTGTTGCAGGACTTCAAGAAGCAACAAGACTTTACCTTGAAGAATTTCCTTTAGCTGAAGCTATTTAAAAGTCTTTATTTTTCGTGATTGAATAAATAGTAAACGAAAAAATATTCCATGTCAGAATTAACAGATGCTTTGAATAGAATTTCTAATTGGATGGAAGCACTAAATTCGTTTCCACTTAAAGATGGTCAAAAAATTGCACCTTATAGACCAGGTTTATCTGATACTGACATCAAAAATTTTACGGACAATTTACCGTTTAAATTACCTCAAGAAGTAAGAGAATTTTATCAGTGGCACAACGGAAGTTGGTCTAGTCAAGATTATCGTTTTTCAGACGCTCAAGATAAGGAGATGATTGAATTTTTATATGTCAATCCTGGTTTAATGTACGGTGGTCTACGTCCTTTTATAGATGAAGAAGTTGATTTCTTCTCATTAGATAAAGCTATTTCTTGTTTTGGATATGCTTCGGAATTTGATAAAAGACCATATTTACCGATTTTTACTACTGAAAACAGTTTTTATAGTCTTCTAATACTAGAAAGAGATACTACTCCTGTTTTACTTGACGACTATGAAATTGCCTTTCCTAGTCTAACAGTTTTAATGCAGTGTATTGCTGAACTGCTAGAGAATTTGGATTCCTTTAAATCTACTCTAAAATGCTCTTTAACAGTAGAGAAAAAACTAGAATTGGAAGATAGGTTGATTAATGAAATAATTCGTAACTATGTAGAAAAATCCAAATCTCGTTATGCATCAATCCTTCTCAATAAAATTATTACCAGATTGTAAACTGTAAATATCTATTTGGAATAAAAAACAACCTTCATTTTCTTAACCCCAAGAATCAACTCTCCATCATCATCAACCTTCCCGCTTCCAACCTCACATACCAAGGGAAAGCACGCTCTTTGATACAAACCCATTTCTCTTTATAAATTTCCACTTGCAAATCATAATCTTCAAAATCATTTGCAGGACAATTCAATTTCAAATAAACACTAACTCTATGTTGAGTTTCGCTAATATCAGCAACCCAACAAGGAAAAGTATTCTCCCGATTCAAATCGTTGGAAAATCTCAAATGATGAGCGCGAATTCCTAAATATTTTAAATTACTCGGAATCTGTTCTACTACTTGTAAATTACAGTTCCAATCCACAGCTTTTACTGTACAATTATCAACTATTTCAGCGCGAGAAATATTCTTACATTCGGTGACTTTCGCAACTACTAAATTAGGTGACCGCTCAAATATATTTTCTTTAGTATCGTTAGCAATTACTTTCCCTTGGGACATCACCATAATATTGCTACTAACCCGATAAGCTTCTTCTAATTTATGGGTGATAAATAAAGTCGCTCCTTGATAAGAAGAGAGTACTTTTCTCAACAATTTTTCAATTTGATTCCGTAGGTAAGTATCGAGTGCAGAAAGCGGTTCATCGAGTAAGATTGCTTCTGGTTCAATTACCAAAGCTCTTGCTAAAGCCACTCTTTGCTGTTGTCCCCCAGAGATTTGATGCGGATAACGATTTTCTAATTCTTGTAACTGCATCATATCAATATATTGTTTTACTTTTGATATGCGTTCGTTTTTTGGTAATTCTTGCAAACCAAAACCAATATTTTGGGCTACAGTCATATGTGGAAATAAAGCATAATTTTGAAACAAAAAACCAATACGACGTTTGCGACTGGGGAGGTTAATTTTTCGTTTAGCATCAAATAAAACTCTTTCATTTAAAACTATTCTTCCCCGATTTGGCTTTTCTAATCCAGCAATACATCGTAAAGTCATGCTTTTACCAGAACCAGAAGCACCCAATACTCCTAAAGTATTTCCATCTGCGATAAAATCTACTTGTAATTGAAAGTTTTTTAAATTCTTATCAATATTAACTATTAGTTCTTTTCTACGATTATTACGATTAGAAGACTTTTGAAAATTAGATGGTAAATACGATAATTCCTGCGAAAATACTTCACTTTTACTAACTTCTTTCCGCAATGAAGGAATCCTAATAAAAGCCAAAACTCCATCCGAATTAATTTCCCCAATTCCAAACCTACTTGCGTAGGTTTCGTTTGTATAGCCGCGACTTATAGTCGCCAGGTATTTATTTTCTCTTTTACTCTTAAAAAAATCAACATCTTTAAACTGACCAAAAATCACAAAATTAATCAATTTTCTAATTAAATTTGCACTTCCATCGATATTTTTAGAAATACTTTGCGATTCATTCCAAACATGTATAGTAGCAATTACAGCCAGAGAAATTGCTACCATTATCAAAACCCAAATTAAAGCCTTATTCATATCTCCAGCTTCAGCAGCAAAAAAAATCGCAATTGGCATTGTTTGCGTTTTTCCCGGTATACTACCAGCTAACATCAAAGTCGCACCAAATTCCCCTAAAGCTCTAGCAAAAGCCAAAATAGTCCCCGCTGCAATTCCCGGTAAAGCTAAAGGTAAAACAATCAACCAAAATATTTTAAATTCAGAACTGCCTAAAGTACGAGCGCAATTAGTTAAATCGCTATCAATATGTTCAAAAGAACTGAGTACAGTCTTATACATTAACGGAAAAGCAACTATTGTTGACGTAATTACAGTTGCTTGCCAAGAAAAAATCACGCTCATTTCCAACTGCATCAACAATTCTCCTACCGGACTGTTGACACCAAACAGCAGCAGCAATAAAAACCCTGCCACAGTAGGGGGTAGAACCAAAGGAAGAGTTAAAATACCATCAATTATTCCCCTAAACTTACCCTTGTATTGCTTCATCCAACCTGCTGCGGTAATCCCCGCAAAAAAAGCAAATACAGTGGCAACAGTCGCAGTTTTCAGAGAAATCCACAAGGGAGAAAAGTCAAATTCCATACGCAGAGGTTAGACGAATTTTGAATTTTATTTA
>CAKZYM010001178.1 GCA_937884685.1 uncultured Calothrix sp. | reverse complement strand
TTTTTATCTTCAACGACTTCTGTTGATAAAGATGGTTGTAACTGATTTAAATTATCCGATGTTGATATCTGAGGTGTAATTGATTCGGATTCTGGTTGAAAAGTATTATTTTGAAATTCTTCTCCAACTTGATTATTGATTTCTGTTGAAGTTGATTGTGATTTATTTATAATATCGGTTGCTTGTTGTTCAATTACACTGTTATCGTCAACAACTTCTGATGATAAAAAAGGTTGTAACTGATTATGATTATCCGATGTTGATATCTGAGGTGTAGTTAATTCAGATTCTTGGGAAAAGCTTATATTTTGAAATTCTTCTCCAACTTGATTCCTAATTTCTACTGAAGTTGAAGATTGGGATTTATTTATGATATCTGTTGATTGTTGTTTAACTAGATTTTTATCTTCAACGACTTCTGTTGATAAAGATGGTTGTAACTGATTTAAATTATTCGATTTTGATATCTGAGGTGTAATTGATTCGGATTCTGGTTGAAAAGTATTATTTTTAAATCCTTCCTCAACTTGATTACCAATTTCTGGTGAGGTAGAAGATTGAGATTTTTTCTGTATATTTATATCTTTAGGTTGTGATGGATTTTGTAAGTCTGTATTTTTATGTATACTATCTACTGAAAAATCGCTTTTTATCTCGGTTAAATCTGAATAAATTTCGTCATATTGTATTTTTAAAGGTGTTTTAAATTCATTATGCTCCCGATTTACAATATCTATCGAGTTCGCTTGAGTAGTAATATCAAATGGCGAATTATCATTTAAGTTTCCTTCATCAGAATTATGAGATAATATTTTTTCCGTAGGGTTTACGGATTTTATAGATGTAGATAATTCTGGTTGCTTTTGAATAATTTCTGAATTACTCTGAACTGGTTGAGTTTCTGTTTTTGCTGAAATCTGAGGATGAAACTCATCGAAAAAAGGAGAGTCTTCAAAAGTCGTGTTGGAAAAATCATCTATTAATTTAGGAGAAAAAATTTTAGGTTGCAAAATAGAAATAGATTGCGTTCCTAAAGGTACCAAAAATTGTGGTAGCAATGGACTATTGTTACCAAGAGGTTCGGATGATGATATCTGTTGTGACTCTAAATTTTCTCCAGAAGGTGATTCAGACTTAGCCATTTGTTAATTACTACCAAAATAACCGTTATTGCGTCCATTGAGAGAAGTTGCAGAATAACTTCCTGATTTAGTCACTTTGATACCTTCATAAATCAAAGTTAATTCTTCAATTGCAACGTTTGTCGAATCTGCTGCTAATGAAGGTGCTTTCCAACCTACTGGTACAGCACCAATCAGCGTCCAACACTGCATTGTTTCACCAGCTTGGTTAAACACTGATATATTAACATTGCGTCGCTCTATGGCTTTACTTGCATCCGTTTTCATTACCTGACTAACCCATTTCCAAAATACTAAATCATCAGTCATACCACGTTTGAGAGTGACTTCCGAAAAATCAGGTTGTCCTAGAAATATTCGCTGTTGGTCGTTAACACCTCCTTCGTGATAAGTCTCATACTTAACTTTTACACCTAATCCCTGACACTCACTAAAAGAAGCTGATATACTACTTTCTATTCCTACGTAAAAACGATTACCAGTTATATAGTTTAAATTATTGTTTGATTTACCTGTTGCTGGCATTATATTTAATTCCTTCTAGAACTGCGTTCTTTTTGCTGACGAAGCTCTTCAAGCCATAATTCGTAAACCCGGTCGCAAAGTTTTTGCACCATTAATGGGCTGTCTAAGATATCACTAGCAGATTGTGTAATTTTACGGTCAATATTATTATTTTTCATATTTAATCCCGCATATCATCAATTGCTTGTCTAAGTTTTCCAATTTCTCCAACCCAACGACGGCGATCGCCATGTTCCAAAACTATAATTTCTTCAAGCGACCAGTGAAATTCAGATGCAATACAGGCTACCTCCTCATAAAGCTGTTCTGAGGGGTAGCCTACAATTCCCCCGACAATGCTAGCTCTGTATTAAATCGATGACTACAGTGCGGACAATGAACGGGAATTTCCAAATTACCTTGTTGATTAATACGGTTGTAAAACTCCCGCAAATAGCTCAAATCAACGCTGAATAAATTTTCTAATAATTCCGGTGTAACTTCAGTTAAAGTTCCTAAACTAACCATTACCCGAGAAAACATAATCAAAGTTGCATATTCAGGACTTTCTTTAATTCGTCGGTCTTTTTGTACCGTTATTTCATCCTTTGCAGTTGCCAACCGCATTACACCATGACGGTGAACCGTTCCTTCCTCGTCCACAAAACCACGGGGAAGCGTAAACTCAAATTCTGTAGCTACCATCAACTATTTATACTGTAATTTTTTAAGTATTAGCTACTGCTTCTACTTTTTCGATTTCTGATTCTAACTCATTTATTTGCCGATAAAACTTTTGTAAATAATTGAGGTCGCAAGCAAATAACCCTTCCACAACCATCGGTGTCACCTCATCTAAAGCACCCAAACGAGCAATAACCCGCGTCAAAATAATCACAGTTGCATAAGCCGGATTTGATTTGACTCGCGGGTCGCGTAACGGCACAATTTCATCCATAGCCCGTGACAAACGCATCACACCCTTACGATGGACATTACCATCATTGTCGATATAACCTTTAGGTAAAGTAAATTCAAATTCTGTTTGCATTGTTCTTTATGATTGGGGACTGGTAATTGAAGCAGCCATAAGTAAACTATTTCTCCCCATACTCGCTACTT
>CAKZYM010001177.1 GCA_937884685.1 uncultured Calothrix sp. | reverse complement strand
ACAAGGGAGCTTTGTCGCTAGTTTTTTTCCTCCGCCGTAAAGGCTCCTGAAAAAAACTAGATGAAGTCGCCAGTAACCCAAAAACTTTTCAATTCTTAAATACCTCTAAGGATTTTAGTTATACGAATATTGAAATCTACTCCCCACCAACTACAAACCACCTACCAAACTCATGACCAATCCCCAACTCAAACAACACAAATCCCTTAAACTAGGGGATTATTTAGTCGTATAATTTACATTATGCGAATTGGTCGTTTTGGAACTCAAGATTTTGAAAATTTCTGTCCCGGTAGCAAGAGGCGAGGCATATACCCATCCCCGTACTTTTTTTGATTTTTGATTTTTAGAAAAATTTTTTTGTGATTTTTTCTAATAGGAAGTAATTTTGGACAACTGCTTCTACCTTCAGCGTTTATTCGCTTAGGAATTGGGTTAAATCGCAGCAGTTTTGGTTTGGAGTGTGGTACTTGTGCTGGCTTCTTGAGCAACATTTGGCAGGGAACACTAAGGTATTTGCTTTTTTATTAAGATGGTTTTTCAAAGGTTTAACTATATTTAAGTCAAACCTCGTCCCGTATAGCTTTCAGCTATGGCTTTGCTGTCTTCAGTGGTTATTTTAGTTAGTAAAATACTAAGAATCTGGAGAAATTTCTTAGAAAGAGCGTTTCTAGCCTCTATATGCTTAATTAGTACCTTGACAAGGTTCTTTATCCTAGAAGCTTCAAACCGTGCCAATAAAGGGCATTTATGAAGCTTGTTTTTTCATTAAGCATTTTAGAAGCGAGAAAATTATCCTACCTTAAAAGATTTACGCTCTTGTCCCGCTGCCATCCCGTTGTTGTTATCAACATTATCCTTCCATCAACTTAGTCAAGCAAACTTTCTTTGTTGATGGTTTACGGTGTTTTGTAACCGTCCAGATTTAAGTCATCGTCATGACACTCCGCTCGTCTACCGTTGTTCGGTTGATTTTGATTGTTGCTTACATTCTTAGTCTTATCAGGTGCTAAAAATCAAGCTTTTGCAGGATTTGAGCAGTTTTTCTAAATTCATAAATCTCATTAACTGCTTGTTACCTATGGTGGGTAGGTAGGGTCTGCCTACTGCCACTCATTGGCTCATGTTCGGGTTCGACAAGGTGTCAAACTCGTCTCTACCCAATATCAACCTATCCCCGATTGCGCTCACAGGAGTTTCTTCCTGTGGCTGGTATTCCCGGTTTCGTTCCCGGTCTTATTCCTGAGCGTGTCCCATTCTCGTTTCCTAATATGGGCTTTTCCCTCCTCCAGTTGATTAGTTTCTGGATTTTTTTGTTTAAGGAGTACTAATTTCAGAGTTTTCTAAGACTGGCAATTTTAACTGTTATCTGCATCTAATGAGGTTTTAACCTGTCATTATTCACAGTAGAAATTTAGATTAAAGGAAGTGGTGGATTTTCTCGTTTGGAATTATTGGTTTTTGATACTTCGTATAATCTAGTGATTTCTGCTGTTTAGACGAATGCAGATATGAAGTGGGCTGTTCCTCCCTTGTGTCTTCGGCTCTTTCGGACAATTGGTGTTCCCTGCTGTGAAGCGTAGGCTGGGCAGCTATGCCATTAACATTCAGCCTTTATCTACCTGAAGTGGTGATAAGTAATATTGATTTTTATGCTCACTTTTTCCCATTTTGATAGGATTTTTAGGCAATTATTTGACAATACCTATAAAAATAAGCATACTTTCAGTAAATACTTTTTCTTTTGGGTTCTCGAAAAAGTAACACATCAAAAATTATATTATTTTACTTCCTAAATATAAATGTGTGAGATTTATGTTTTGGGAATGAAATATAAAATAATAAAACTAGGCTAATGCCTAGTTAAATTTATGATAAATTTCTAGCTAATGGTCAAGTTTATCTTGGTGAAACCTTTAGCTATCGGATTTTTTTTGAATACGTCTATTTGCTAACATTAAATTACGATGGATTTTTTTTATAAAGTATTCCAGATAATCATTATATACTGCAACTAATTCTATCTTACTTAGGTTAGTTTCCACTCGAACCATTTTCTCGTTAATTTTAGAAATCGTAAATTTTTTAGAATACCTGTCTTTACCGACAATCTTACGCCAGGTCTTTCTATCTCCTATCCCAGCTTCTCTCGCTAAAGCTGAAACCGAATAAGTTTTCTTTTCTTTTTTCATATATTCATATTATAGATTATTTAGTATTAATTCGTCTAGAATTTCACTGAGATTTTTTTGCTCTTTATAACCCTTATCACTAAGCTTTTTTTTTGCTCTTGGTGATAAATACATAGTTAAGGGTAGCCATCCCATATCTTTATATGCAGGCTTTTTCCGCCCATTTTTACCTTTATTTAAGGTATTCTTCTTAACTGAAAATGTAGATTTTTGAACGTTTACATTTTCATCAGTTTGCATTTCTATATTTTCAGAAGTTTGTACATTTGGATTTTCAAACTTTTGAACGTTTACATTTTCAGAATTTGGAGTTTCTACATCGCTTACTTCCTTGTCACTATTTTCTTCGTTTATATCAAGCTCGTAATTACCCCAAACATTTACATTCTTTTTCTTAGCCATAGATTATTGTATTTTTAATAATATTTCGTTGGTAAGGTTAGTAAACTCCTGCATCGCTTTTACATCTCCATATTCGTACACTGTTTGTTTTAAAAACTTACTTTGGGATGTAACTATATCCTCATTCTTTGAAATTGTGGCATTAAAGAATAATTCACCCAATTGCTTTTTTAGTATAGGAATAGTCTTTTTAAACCTTCTGTAATGCATCTCAACTTTAGTTCCAAAGAATCCAAGCATTTTCAATTCTGGATTTATTTTCGCAGTTTGTTTGTGGACGTGTAACATACTTTCTAGTGTATCAAGACCCTTGGGCGATACTTCTAGCGGGCAAAGCATATAATCAGCAAAAGCTAGAACGTTCAAAGTTGGAAGTTCATAATATTGCGGACAGTCAAAAATTATAAAATCACCATCCAATTCACTAAATAATTCTTTCAAGATAAAAATGTTATCTACCTTAGAGCCATCAGATTTTGTTGATTGAAAAAGCTTATCACTAATTTCGTTGCGGCGGTTTTTCAGCACAAACAGATTGGGAGTAGTTGTTTTACCAAAATCTTCTTCTGTGAGTTTTCTACCCTCTCTTATAACATCAGCTATATAATTTCCTCCTTCAATCTGTAAAGCTTCAGTAAGAAAGGCGGCGTTGTCTAAATCAACTATAAATACTTTTTTCTTTTTTTCTGTTGCGAGACAAGCCCCGATATTGATTGTTGATGTGGTTCTACCTACTCCTCCATTGTTATAAAATATTGCTATAGTTTTCATATATTCGTGGTCATTAGATTTCTAAAATTCCAAACATTCACAAGTTTAAAATTTCAAAATTGTAAATGTTTATACGTTCATAAATGTAGATTTCTATATTTTCAAACATCTATATTTTTAGAATTACAAATTTTTACATTTTTGTAAATACAAAATTTTGCACATTTAAAAGTCTGCATTTTCAAATTTATAGACTTCCAAAATTGTAAACTTGTAAACTTATAAACATCCCCAAGTTTGCAAATTCAAAATTACAAACATCTGTATTTTTGAAAATGTAGATTTATACATTTCTACACATTTATATTTTTATATTTTTAAGTTTTCAGATTTCTGAATTTTTAAACTTACAAACTTTCACAATTTTAAACTTTTGTATTTCTACACGTTCGTATTTCTAGAAGTTTACTTCAATTACAAAAAAACCGCACCCTTCGTCTTTTCTAACAGAAAAGGCGGAGGAACTATTTCATCCTTGAACTCCTAATCTTGGCTTTATACCTCTTCTTCATTTCGCTGGGAGTTTCGGGATTAGTGAGTAATCCTTTATGTAATTGTAGCTGGATATAAGCAAATTTATCTCTAGTTTCTTTATCGGGATGAGTATAGGCAATTATCTTAACTGCTTCAAGAAGATGAACGATAAAATGCATAGGATACTTCTCAATATAATCTTTTAGTTTGTACAAATGCTCTTGCAGCTTTCCCTGATACTTGAAATAGTTACTAGAGTAATTATTTTTATCATTTCTTGTAACTACTTTTCGTATTTCTTTTACTAGGAATTTTGAATGGTCAGGAAACGGCATAGTATCACAACCCCGTAATGATTTTAGTAAATCGGATTGAACAAGCGGTGGAAGATATAATACCCAATCCTGAATTGCAGGTCTAATCTTTTTGACTGGTGGAAATATTGGTTTAGCTGGAGAATGGTATTTCATTTTTTATTAGTTGTTTCTTGCTTTACCTCCTAATTAATCATTATTTTTTGAATTTTGTCCTATGATTTTTTTAAAGCATTAATAAGCATCACAAGATAAATAGAAAGCAAATTGAGACTTACGTAATCAATCAAAACTTACCTATTTCAATATGCTTTCTGTATTTGAACAATATGTTATAAATGTGGAATATCGAGCAAAAGATTTTAGGCGGATTTACTCAATTACCCCTCTCAAAAAAATCCGGACAAGGCATTTTATTCCGCTCCAATCCGGTGGGATAAATTACGCAGAATAAACCTTTTTCTAATGCACAG
>CAKZYM010001176.1 GCA_937884685.1 uncultured Calothrix sp. | reverse complement strand
CGTTTGGGTTCTCCTTGGATTCCAACTCAAGATATTACAGATTTTATCGCTCAAACTTTAAATGTAGATGTCGAGGATATTTATGTTTATCACAGTAAAGCAACTGCGACTTGGGAAGTACAAGTTCGTAAAAACCTGCTTCAATCTCAGAATAACTGCCAAATTTATGGCACACAACGAGTTATGGCTCATCAACTAATTGAATTAGCCCTGAATCTCCGCGTTCCTATAGTTCGAGATAAAGTTGATAAATCTTACGTAGAAAATCCAGAAGCGACAAGAATTGCTCAAAGCAAACAAGAAAATCTCAAAGAATTATTTAAACGCTGGATTTGGAGCGATTTTCAACGTGCGGAACGACTTACCCAAACTTACAACCAGCAGTACAATAGCCTTGTGCCGAGACATTTTAACGGTTCGCATTTAGAACTACCAGGAATGAACCCACAATGGCGCAATAAATTACGTCCCCATCAACTCAACGCTATTTGGAGAATTATCTCTTCTGGAAATACTTTACTCGGTCACGCAGTTGGTGCAGGTAAAACGAGTGAATCCATTGCAGCTTCTCAAGAACTAAAACGTCTGGGAATCTGCTACAAACCTTGCTTAGTAGTAATGGACCATTTACCAGAACAAATGGCTAGTGAAGCAATTCAAATGTATCCCCAAATGCGATTGTTGATTGCTGGAAGTGCAGAAATGGAAGCTAAAAAACGGCGCGAATTGGCTTCAAGGATTGCTACGGGAGATTGGGATTTAATCATTCTTAGTCATACCCCGGATTTCTCACAAGTGAGAAAAAAATATCTGGATTAGCTCAATTTGGAATAATTTAATTGATACATCATAAACAGGACTTGAAGAATACGAGTAAATCAGTAAAAATAGGTATTTAAAAATAAACTTATATTACAGATAAATCAAGACATACTGAAAGAAAAAACTTTGATTAATAAAAATTGACATAGCAATTTATGAGGTTAAATTAAGTAAGATAACCCTTCATAAGTCAGTGATTTTAAATTAAAGTTAGCTATTACTTATGAATCAAAATAATTTATCCTGAATTAGGGCAAGGTAGTCGAGATAAACGCTTATAAATCTTTGTAAAAATATCCTTGTAAGGACAGGCGCTACTGATTGCGATTAAAACTAGTTGTTTACTAATAGTAATAATCGCTCCTAGCTTCAATAGTTTTGTGCGGATAGTTTCAACAGTTGCATTTTTAAATTCAGTATTTACTAAACATTTCTCTCGCAAAGCATTCATCAAAATGTAAGCAATAGATGCAAACCACAAACGTAATTGATTACCTTCAAATGTATGGGTACTGGTTCTGTCACTTTGTAGTCCCAATTTTTGCTCTTTTAAACGATTCTCCATATCTCCTCGTGGACAATATTTTTGAGTATAAAGTCGTCCTGGTGGAATTTTATGAATAGGTAATGAAGTTACGACAAAACGAGTATCAACTTCTTCGTAAGAATATTCAACCTTCGCAACTACACGACGATTACGACTCCAACTATTTAAAGTTTTATAGTCAAGAGAACAGTACCAAACTGAATTATCAACAAATGTCGCTGCGTCATTTTTTACATCTTTTGATGAAGGAAATAAGGTTTCAAAAAACTCCACTATAGGTTTAGTTTTCCTTGAATATTCTTGTGATGCGCGATATTTTATTGATTGAGCTAACTGGATTAGACGATTATTTGGTGCAAGACCAAACACATAATCAACGGACATTTTGTGGTCACACCATACCATGATATCTTCTCTCGAATAAGCGCTATCTCCACGAATAATTATTTTTACATTCTCCCATTTTGAGCGTATTATTTTTATTATTCGTTGTAATTCTTCTAACCCCCCTTCTGCGGGGTCAACATTGGAAGGACGAAGTTTTGCTGATAGTAAATGTTTTCCACAGAAAATATAAAGTGGGGCGTAACAATATCCTCCATAGTAAGGATTAAAGAATGTTTCTTCTTGATTTCCATGTATTAAATCATCAGTAACATCTAAATCTAAAATTATTTGTCTTGGTGGCTTTCTATAAGATTCTAAAAATAACTCAACGAAGAGATTTTCTATCTTATTGGTATCATGCTCGATACGGTGATATCGACTATCTGCCCTTGATGATATATTTTCTGGACAATGTTCCAGGCGGTTTAAAGTGCTTTTTCCTGCCAAAGTAATTGATTCCTGCTCAGAATTAACTACTTTTCCAACTGCAAGTGCGAATATTGGATCATGACGTAGAGTTTCATGGTCATTTATATCTTCATAGCCCATGATTAAGCCATATACTCTTTGTGCAATTAAGCTATTAATTGGATGTAAAACTTTGCTTGGCTCTCGGTAATCTTTAAAACATGCTGCCAACCGTGATGTTATTTCTCTTTTTTTATCCAGTTCCGCAATTAATGTCAATCCTGCATCCGATGTTACAGGCTTACCACTAAAATTAACTACAACTGGGCATGACTTTACTTGTTCAAATATGAACTGTTCCGGTATACAATCATTTTTACTTGGGGTCATACTTTAAACTGCTCAGATTGTTGTGCAATATACATTTTGGCAGTTTTTGACCCCTGTTTCTTCAAGCTTTGTGAGAAATCCGGGTAAATTATACATTTTGACCAAAATCAAAATGTAGTTTAATTTTTATGAACTTGCAATATAGCGTCTGTATTACCAATAAGTAAATACCTCACTTAGTTAATTGTAATATTGAACAATAAAGTTGAACGACAGTTGTCTAACATCTTCAACTGGAGTCTTTAAGTGCTTAAAGGGATTAATGAAGCAGTAATTTATATAAAGAAAATATCAAAAAAAGTACGATTTTTCCTAACCAGATTAAGACCAGATTAAGCAAGAAAAATAGTACATTCAAATTTCAAATGTGCTTATATACTAAGTTTTAAAAATTAAATGAAAGCAACGCAATAATATCCCCACCGAATAATGATAAGACTTGCCATAAAACCATCCTTCAATAGTTCTTTCGTTATACCCCGTCAGTGTTGATAAAGTTAACGTACAAGCCTTCATATAGCCGTGAGGATTTCGCGTTCCATTATTAGGAAGTTCTACTCCAGGATGAATAATTGGTATCCAGAAATAGCACCATTCTTGAGGTGTCATAGGTTCTAATATTCCCAGTAATATCTGTTGATTATCAGGTTTATGTTGGGTTTGTCGCAATACAAATTTTGCTAGCCAACGAGGAATTTTCTTAGTATTAGTTTGCGGCTGTTTGAACAATTGCATATGACTTATTTGTGAAAGGTTATTTTGTCATGTCAAACTAACTGCCATTAATTTTTAGTTAAAAACAAGGTTTTACAGTAATCTAATTTATTCTTAATTTAGAAAGGAATTTCTGAGTATTGATAATCCGGATGAGATACTTTCAAATCACAAATAAAAGCAGTTAGAGCAT
>CAKZYM010001175.1 GCA_937884685.1 uncultured Calothrix sp. | reverse complement strand
CACCCGCGCTATCGCGCACCCTCTCCTTAACAATGATACTGCTGGCGAATTAGGGGTCGAACCCCTAATTCATTCAAAAACAACAAGAGCGATGATAAATAAATAGAACTGATACGGGGGGTGATTGGTATGACACTACATCCAATAAACGAATGGAGAATACCAAAAGAAACCGAAGATGTAGCACGTGCAAGTTTCCCAAAAGGGAATGTGTATATGAAAATGTACGATTCTTTGGGGATATTATATAGCGATGAAGATTTTAGAGATTTATTTCCAGTAAAATGTGGAAAATCAGCAATATCGCCTGCTCGACTTGCTCTAGTAACGATAATGCAATTCATGGAAGGGTTGACAGACCGTCAAGCAGCAAACGCAGTACGTAGTCGGATTGATTGGAAATATTTACTGGGACTAAATTTAACAGATTGTGGATTCGACTCATCAGTTTTAACTGAGTTCCGGCAACGATTATGTGAACATCAGAAATCGAACCAATTACTCGACAAGATGTTAGCTAAATTTGATGAACATAATTTAATAAATAAGCGAGGAAAACAACGTACCGACTCAACAAGAGTAGTTGCAGCAATCCGCCTGTGTAATCGTTTAGAGCTTGCAGGAGAAACATTAAGAGCAGCATTAAATGAAATAGCGACTATAGCACCACAATGGTTGAAAAGAATAATAAGTGATGATTGGTTTGACCGTTACAGTTATCGAATTGATGATTATCGTTTGCCTAAAAAGAAGACAGAACGCTATGAAATGGCGTTATTGATAGGTAGTGATGGGCATTATTTACTTGATAAAATATGGTTTGAAAATGATAGCCCTATCATATTAAAGCAATTAAAATCTGTAGAAGTATTAAGAGAAGTTTGGATTCAACAATACGTATTTATTCAGGAGAAACTTACATGGCGTAATTCAGATTATACAGGATTACCGCCAAACTCAATTTGTATTGAATCTCCATATGATATTGATGCACGTAATGGAACAAAGAGAAATACAAATTGGACTGGATATAACGTACACCTGACAGAAACTTGTGATGAAGATACCCCAAATTTCATTACAAATGTTGAAACAACAACAGCAATAGTTCCTGATGGTAATATGACATTAGAGATTCATGAAAAGCTTGCTATTAAGGGATTATTACCAAAAGAACACTATGTTGATGCAGCTTATGTTGATTCATATAAATTAACCCAAAGTTATCAAAAACATCAAGTTAATATTGTTGGTTCTGTTGCGGTTGATTATAGTTGGCAAGCTAAATCAAATATGGGATTTGATGTGGCTTCTTTTATAATCGATTGGGATAAAAAACAAGCTATATGCCCACAAGGACATATTAGTAAATCATGGTGTTCTACTGTAGATTGTCGTAAAAGCCCTATTATTCAAATTAAATTTGACCGTAAAATATGTGCAGATTGTCCTGTTAGAAATAACTGTACAAAAAGTAAAAAATCTCCTCGAATAATAAAAATTAGACCTCAAGCTGAATATGATTTTTTAACTACACGTCGGATTGAACAGCAAACACCTGAATTTGAAGAAAAGTATAAACTTCGCTCAGGAATTGAGGGTACTATTTCTCAAGGAGTACGGCAGTTTGATTTACGGCGAACACGATATTTCGGTATAGCTAAAACACATTTACAACACGTTGCAACTGCTTGTGCAATCAATTTATCTCGATTTTTTAACTGGTCAAATCATCAGCCAAAATCTAGAACTCGTATTACTTCATTTGCTTCCCTCCGTATATAGTGAAAGCATAATTTAATCGCCACAATTTTTCATATTTCTTAAGCGCCCAAATGCTGTTTTTGTCTTCTGGGCTTAATTTATTGTGTGGTAATAGGTATTAACAATCTTCTTAAAACTGATTAAACCTTCAGGATATGGATTCAGAAATGGTGGAAAATTTTAAAGTCAGATGTTTACCTCATTCGTCTTTCATTTATTAGTTAAACCTACTGGCGTACTGAAGCATCCTTTTTTGGTAAGCTTATTTTTATTTAAGAATTGAACTATGATTTGATTAGCGCAGCGGCGTTGAGGCGGGCTATTAGTTTTTAAGGTCGTAACAAATTCATTTTCTAGCCCGTCTCAACGCAATCTAATCAAGCGAAGCGGTAGTTCAATTCGCCGCTCCAACGAGTTAATTCGCGCTATTTCTTTTAGCTACTTGTCTAATTGTATTTTTAGCATATAGGTGTACTGAAGAACCAATTTTTTTGGCGCTCGGTGCGCCTCGGCGCACCATTGCTTCAGCTTTTAATCAAATTTGAGACATATACTCCCCTTCCGCTAGAAGATTACCTTTTATGTAATAATTTATATTGCATAAATAAAATTCGGTCTGCATCATGCTAAAACCTTTACGGAATAGAACTTTTAGGCTGGAAACTCACCAGCTAGATATGAATTTATGGCAACAATTGTACTACAAGCACCAACAAGAATATATACGAAAAAGATTATTAGCGATTAAATATTTATATGAAGGAAAGAGTCGAATCGAAGTATCACAGCTATTAGATTGTCATTATAAAACCATTACTTTTTGGATAGATAAGTTTCTAGAAGGAGGATTAAACTTATTAGTAAAGCCAATTACTCATCAAAAAGAGTCAAGATTAAACCCAGAACAGAAACATGAATTGAAAGGAATGCTACTTTCGGAGAAACCTATAGATTATGGGATTGATAGAAATATTTGGACAGGGCAAATTATTAGTAAAATAATTGAACTTAAATGGGGAGTAAAACTGAAAAAAACAAGAATATATGAGATATTAAATGAATTAAATTTATCATACCAAAAAGCACATAGAGACTATGCTAACGCCGACAAAGAACAGCAAAAATTATTTATAAACCAGTTAAAAAAAACTCAAATATAAAGAAGAATTAGAAAAAATAGTATTCTTCGATGAATTTGCTGTTTATGACCGCCCAAGCATTTTTTACGGGTGGGCTGAAAAGAATACACGTCCTGAAATACCTAGTAATGAAAAAGGGCGTAGAAATAAATTGAATGGAATGATTGCTGTAGATGCATCTACGGGTGAAGAATATTTAAAATTGAAAGAAAAATCAAAAACCGAAGATGTTTCGAGCCCGGACAGCACAATTATCTCAAGATTGCGTTAAAGAAGGATTTCATAAATTGACTGTCATTTTAGATAATAACTCTACACATAAAAATAAAATTAAATCTCAGTTGCACACACATCTTCATGATTTAAATATTCAAGACAAAATTGTTGTAGACTTTATTCATACTCCGACCTATTCCCCTAACTTTAATTTAGTTGAATATATTATTCATCTTTTAAGACTTCAACTACTACACCATCTCCCATTAGGTGTAAATATTCAACAAGTCCAAGAAAAATTAGAGAATTATTTCAAGTTTAACCAGCTTCAAACACCAGAACAAATCCATGCGGATAATTAGACATATCTACGCTTTAGTCTAATAACAATCAAATATAAATACAATTAATAATAATAATCTTGTTTATTGAGATATAAATTTTACCTCAATAAATGAATGGAGATTTTGTTTTTTATAATTTTCTGTTCAAACAGATTAATTATCAATAATATTTTTTTGTGTAAACCCCGAAAACAGAACAAATCTATCGCCCAAATGGATAATGAACAATTATGGTTGTGGTGATTTGTTGTTTTTGGGGTTCCCCCGAGTGTAGAAACGGTTTCCGAGTCTTCTATAAAAACAGATTACTTCTTCGAGTTAAAAGATTATCTCTTATGTAATCATAAATACTACATTATAGGTTTTTTTATAGCGGGAAGGGAGTAGTTCTTTTAACGGGTCTTACCCCTGATTCGCCAGCAGTATCCTTATTAAGGAGAGGGGTGTCCGGAGGACGGGGTGAGGTTGAATGTGAGTCAATACAACCGACGTTCGCTATAGTTTATAGCTCTTCACTTTTAATTCCCCAATCCAAAA
>CAKZYM010001174.1 GCA_937884685.1 uncultured Calothrix sp. | reverse complement strand
ACATCATTATCACCACCGCCAAAAATTTGGTCGTTACCATTCAGCCCTTCAATAATATCGTTTCCACCTAAGCCATAAATAATGTCGCGACGGTTAGTACCAGCCAACACATCATTACCTTCCGTTCCGAATATCTCAGCAGGTGGAGTTAGTGCATCGATAAACTGTTCTTGAGCTTGGTCTATTGTTTCCCCGTATGCTTGGAGATAATTAAAAGTTTCTGATTCTCCAGCATCTAAATCTAACTCGACACCGATATGCGTTCCGGAGTCAGCTAAAGCCCCGTTACCGTCAAATGGAGAAGTAAAGAAATTATTTAATGTAGAACCGCTAGAAATGCTGAAAGGATTTCCCGAAGCAACTGTCACATCAGAATCGAGGGAACCCAAAATAAATGTTAAACCACCCGATTCTGTAGCTTGACCAATTTTGGCTTCACCAGCACCCGTATCGAGCGTCAACACATCATTAAAAGTTGAAAAACCACTTCCTCGATCAACTCCTTGGTCTGGGTCAAAAGTGTCGAAATAGCGGAGGTTCACATCCGAACCATTATTGGTAAATTCTGTTTCGATTTCAAAAGCGTTAAATCCATCAATTTGAGTATAAGTACGCTTAAAATCAACGTTTGCACCAGCCTGCGTATAGGTTCCTGTAACGACTACAGAGCCATCATCTTCGCTAACGCTTACTGGTTGCTGAGTGAAACCGCTTGTGTCGTTACGTACAAAAGACGACGTATTCGTACCGTTTTGAAGACCAAAATCAGAAACAGGACCACCTGGATTAAAAAAATCGCTGCCACTGAATAATACAGTGTCGATAGCACCGTTATCTTCTCGGATATCAACTTTTAATAGGCTTTCGGGATCTAAAATTGCTGTAGTTGTAGGCTGAGAAACAACGTTAGCAGAATTATTATTATTGTCCGCGCTATCTGTACTAGATGAAATATTAAGTGAATCACCGTTGGTAGCCATGTTCTACTCCTTAAAATCTAATAATTAGTAGTTTGATGAACTTAGAATTTGATGAGTGCTGAAATAGTCTAGAGATGAAAATACTATTTCTCTGTTTTCTCTCACTTCACTATTTAGATAACCGTAAAGAAAGAAAGTCGGAACGAAGGCTAGAATGTTTTTTAGAGGCAGGAACACTTACCCGTGCTTGTTTTCAAGCTTTTTAACAGGGTAATGCTTCTCGCAAAACCATACTATTTATGAGTTATAGCACTGATAGCTTAATTGCAATAAATAAAATTATCAATGCCACGATTAATAATTGCATTCTCCCGGACGTTCCGGAGAAATCCAAATATTCAAAAGTAATGCTGAAGAGTCGAACAAGTCAATGGGCAAAGAAATTCGTGCCATTTTCTACTCCTTCAATTTTTATCAGAAATGATTGCCATAGCAACTTATTCTTTGAACAGTTAACTACAAAGAGGCTCTAAATATCTAAATGAAGCTTGCCAAATTGAACTTGCCGACTACAGATAGCTATGAAATTGATTCAAAACAATTTCATCGCAAACAAGCTTATTTTTCTCTGAGAAAAAGTATTGTTTGCTACTTGCTTGTTTCCAACAATCATATTACACCTCAAAACTGTATTTTTTTAGTTAGCGTTTGATTAAGATTAAGTGAAAATACGTCAAGCTAATATAAAGCTACGATGAAGGGTAAAATATAAGTCAAGCCAAAACTTCTGTAGTGACAAGCTTATAGAGAATTGATATCAAGTGCAGAAATAAAAAAACTAGACGTATAGAATTTAAAGATGTTTAACCATAAATAAATCAAATAAATCATAAATTGGTTCTGATTCAGTTTACAGATAACCATAGCTTATATTTAAGTTAATATTTATTAGTTGAAAGCCCATAATCAATACTTAAATTAATACTTACCATTCCAATTCTTCAGGTTCTACCTTCGCTTCGTTGTAATGAATACTTGTAATCTCGCCACTACGCATAGTAATTACCCTGTCAGCCATTGCTGCAATACCAGCATTATGAGTAATAACTGCGGTTGTAGTTCCGAGTTCGCGGTTAACTGTTTCTAATGCTTCCAATACTAACTTACCCGTCTGAAAGTCAAGCGCTCCGGTGGGTTCGTCGCACAGCAGCACTTCCGGACGTTTGGCAATAGCACGGGCGATCGCCACTCTTTGTTGTTCTCCTCCGGACATCTGCGAGGGGAAATGATTTAATCTTTGTTCTAAACCGACTAATTCTAATGCTTGTTCTGGAGACATGGGATTTAAGGCAATTTCGGTAACGAGAGCAACATTTTCCCGTGCCGTAAGACTAGGAATAAGATTATAAAATTGGAAAATGAAACCCACGCATTCGCGACGAAAGCTAGTTAGTATCGTATCGTTAGCGTGAGTTAAATCTCGTTGGTGAAAGAAAACGTGACCGCTTGAAGGTATATCTAATCCACCGATAATGTTGAGTAAAGTTGATTTACCACTTCCGGAAGGACCTAATAAAACTACTAATTCTCCTTCGTAAAGATTAAGGTTAACCGAATTTAGGGCTTTTACTTCCACTTCACCCATACGGTAAACTTTATTAATTTCCTGGATTTGAAAAATAACTTTTGGTGGAGCATTTGTAATCATATTTAGCAAAATATCATTTATTTTACACAGAATTAGATAGGATAACCCCCGTTGACGAAACGGAGGATTTAGCAGTAGTAAACAAATTAATTTATCAAGCTGTACTTGTTGTAAATTTACAAAACAAACAGTTGTGTCGAACAAACATTATCTTTGAGATAATTTATTGCGTGCTGGCAGTAATTTTTTGTTAGCAAGATATTCGTGAATTTCTTTGATTTTTAATTTACAAAGGTCTTTTGCTAATTCTCGCAATTCTAAATTTTGTGGCAGCATAGGAATTAGAGATTCTCGTACATAGCCTAAAACCTGTGGCTCGGCAACTAAAATCAAATGTTTAGATTTATAAACTCTAATTAAGCTAATAATTTGATCCGAGATATTTTGGGCAAATCGTCGTTCAAATTCAATGATGTGGTTTTGACGGTGGTCATCATAGGAATGTGCTTGATTAGCTGCACCACGATTACGTCCTGTCTTAATATTTGCCCAAAGTTCTTGACCAGCGATTTCTTTAGCTGGATTAGATAAAGCTTTGCGTTCAATCAGATTTGGACCGAATTCCTCGTCTGGTAATTGTTCTAAATCTAAAGTAAAAAATCTTGCTTTTGTACTATCAATTATTGCAACGATAGACCTTGTGTTTTCGAGCAATTTGTTGATGTTCATATCTACAGCCTCTACTATCTAAATTCTCTATACAAAATGGAACCGGCTTCGGGTAGAGAAAACCCGCTAGGATCAACGAGTAAATTTTTTGTTTTAAAGTATGTCACATTTTTATAGGTATTCCCTTACAAGATACTGCTTAATTACTATTTAATTTAATAGTAGAAAATACATATGAGGAACTTGTGAGGAAGATGTATTATAGAACAAATATAAGAAGGCATCAGAGGTTTACGCTAAACTCTAAAACATAGTTTGAACTGTTCTATATAGTGCTTAGTTTGATTGTAACTATTTTTGTGATGCTTCGAGTTTATTAATAATTTGCTGAGAATTGAGCATACTATTGGTATCAAGTTTAATGCTCAATTGATTATATTCGGTTAATGCCATTTCAGTGCTAACCACAATATCTTTAAGAGTAATTGATTTAACTTCTTGGTATTAATGATTTCTTAAGTTTATATAGTTAACTAACATTCCCAAATTTTTTTGAGCATTATTTTCATACTGAAAAACTAAAGGAATAGAACCGCTTAATAAAGCGATACCAGAAAAAACGGTAAACACATTTATTACATAGTTATTTGCGGCCTTCCATCCCTCTTTACTGATATAGAATAAGCACACCGAGGCAATAATTATCGAAATCGAAAACAACATTATTGTTGCAAACAACCATTTATAGAAATCTTTTGCCATC